>SHXO01000110.1 GCA_009693245.1 Betaproteobacteria bacterium
AGCTAACCAGTTCTACAGTCTCGCTGCTTGATCACCCGTGAGCGCCGCAATTCTATTCGAGCCGTCTCCACTATTGCGACAGAGCCAGAATAAACTCCTACTCTTGGAAGACGAAATTTCGGGGGAAGCTCAGTCTGCCTCCAATGCTTTTTACGCCTCACGCCTCACGCCTCACGCCTCACCTCCCCGGCGGCCGGTCCGAAGGCACGCCGCGCAATTGAATCTCGTTCTGAATCTCGATGACCATCAAGTCGTAACCCATTTCCAAGGTGCCTGGGTACTGTCTGCGGACTCTGCGCATGACCTCGGAGTCTTTCACTTCGACGAACTCCACCGGGGACAGTACGGCCAATCCTGGGCGGGTGGCGCGTAGCACCTTGGCGGCATCCTCGGGCGTGGTGTGAGTAGCCAGCTCTTTGCGAAGGCGTTCGGAATCCTCCAGAAAGTCCCCATGGACGGCCATGACTTCATGGATGATGACACTCGCACGGCGCGCGTTCTGGATGAGGTTTTCAGAGTACGTGGTGGCACCGGAGATCACGACAGCGCGCGAGCCGGACTCGATGCGATAACCGTAGGCCGGGTCCATGGGACCGTGATTCACCACGAAGGCCATCACACGCGAATGCTCGGACTCGTAGACCAGGTTCTCGGAAATATCCGAGGCATCGATTCTCGCACCCGCCTTGTTCTCCCGAAAGCGCGCCTGAATATCAAGGGCGTAGGCGCGTTGCAAGTGGCCCATCATTTCCACCGTTCCTTGCGGGCCGGTCACCGGCAAGGGCTCATCGCGGCCGCGATGCCATCCGCTCAACCACAGGTCGGCGCATCCCACCGTGCGATCCGAGCCCAAATTGGTCAGAAATACCTTCTGGACCTTGGCGGGGGACATTCCCGCCGCCGCCAAGCGCGCGGCCACGCCGCGTCCGCAGTCGAAAAGCAGAACATCACGCCCTACTTCTACCAAAACACTAGGACCCGCGCGCTCGGCCAATGCCGCCGCGCCGCTTCCAGTTCCCAGAAGCGTGACGCGAATCCCATCGAACGCCAGCGCGAAGGGCGCTGGAACCAGTAACGCCCAACACAGTCCGAGCACAAGGTAGCGCGGCATGACACCCCTTTGAACAAGATTATGAGGGCGATACTACCGCAGCAACGCTCCTTCCAAGACCATGCAACCAGGGCGCTGGCGCGCAGAACCTCCGTGCTAATATCCGCCGCCTTTGCAGGGAAACGACTCCATCGGTAGAAAAGGATTACTCGAATGAGTATGATCAAGCAGCGCGCGTTGGCGGCGGCTGGGCTACTGGCTTTTGGCCTGGGCACGACAGTGTGCGCGCAGGATGGCGGTATGCGTGTCGTGGTGCCGGCCGATCCGAAGGCATGGCAAAAGGAACCTTCCATTCCCTACGGGGCCAAGACCTTGGTGGTGTATGGAGATCCGAAGAAATCCGGTCCCTACATGATCCGCATTCGCATGCCGAGCGGCTACAAGATGCAGCCGCACAAGTTTCCCAATGACCTCTTCGTCACGGTGGTGAAAGGGACTTATTGGTTCGGCACGGGCGATCGCTACAACCCGATGAAGATGCGGGAGCTGCAAGGCGGCAGCGCGCTCACGATTCCTCACGATACCCCCTCGTATAGCTGGGCCCGTACGGAAGTAATCCTTCAAGTATTAGGCGATGGTCCGGTGCAGAACCCGATCGAGTACTTGCACCCCGACGACGACCCCAGACAACAATAAGCCCGAAGGATTTCTCATGCGAATACCCAACCGAGTTTTACTGGCGAGTTTGATGGCGAGCACCGCCATCGCCGCGGGCGCCGCCGGCGAGCCCTCCATCACACCGGCAGATCTCATCATGACCGGCCCCGAAGCCGTGGCGAGTAACGGACGCGAGTGGAAGGATAGCAAGAGCGTTCCGCCGGGCATGAAGGTGATCATGGTTCTGGGCGACCACTCCAAACCAGGGCCTTATGTGTTCCGGGCAATGATTCCCGCAGGGTACAAGTTACCGCCGCACCGGCATCCCGATGAGCGCAGCGTGATCGTGCTCAAGGGCACCTATTGGTCGGGCACGGGGGAGAACTTCGACCAGGCCGCCATGAAGAAATTCACGCCGGGCAACTTCTACATCACGGACGCGCGCGTGCCCCATTTCGCTTCCGCCGAATCCGACGTCATCATTCAAGAGATGGGCATTGGTCCCGTGGAAAACCCCATCGAATTCGTGCATGCGGAAGACGATCCCCGGAAATAGCTACTTCTTGAGGCTATCCTGGAATTTCGATAACTCGATCTGATTCACCGTCAGCACGGATTTCTGAAGGACGCTTTCGAGATAGAGGCGTTCGTTCTCCTGGGTCTTGCGTTGCCTCATAGTGGCCACCAAGGCGGCGCGCGCCTCTTCAAAGGTGCGTTGCCGGCTGGGCCGCTTGTCCATCACCTTGATTAAGTACCAGCCGTTCTTCAGTTTAAGTGGCGAACTGATGGCTCCCTTCTCCAGAGCGGTGATAACCGGGCGCAGATCGGGAGTGAGCTGGTTTTCCGTGACCCAACCTATCTCTCCGCCCCTGGCCGCGGTTTCCTTCTGATCGGACTCCTCTTTGGCAATGCTGGCGAATTCGGCGGGATTCTTTTGCAGCATCGCGGATAAATCCGTGACCTTCTTGGCAGCCGTGATGTTTTGAGCCTTGTCCGCGGCGTCCAGGGTGGCGATGAATATCGTTCCAATTTGATACTGCACCGGCGTCATCAACGCCTTTTTGTTTCATTCGTAGACGGCTCTTACCTCATCCTCAGAGGGATAGGAAGCCGGGGGGGCGCACGAAGCTCTGCACAAACGCACTCAACAGCGCTTGCTCCTTGGCCATTTCCATGAGCATTTGCACTTCTGCCTTTTGTTCCCATCCTTTGTCCCTTGCCTGGGCGATGAGGGATTTTCTAACCAGCTCCGCGCGCACCAGCTTGTCCAGGTCCGGCAGTGAGGATGCCAGGTGCTTCTTGATCTCGGGCCCTTGCAGATCCAGGGTTTCACGCACCTCGGCCGGGCTGATTTTGGTGTCGTCCAGTTTCCCGAGTACCGCCTCATCGCTGGCGAAGGCCATGGCGTATCCCAACCCAAGCACTAGAACAACCGGTAACCGAATTCGTGAGTGCGTCATGGAGAGGTTTCCTGTAAAGAGGGTTCTATGAGACACGTGGCAGCTCCGCTAAGGCATTTCCGCCAAACATTCGCGAAGTTGTTGCTGCCAGGGCACTTGTTGGATGCCGAAAGTTCGTAGGAGTTTCGAGTTATCCAGCACCGAGAAAAGTGGCCGGGTGGCCGGGGTCGGATAATCCTTGGTCGCGATGGGGATAGCCTTTGGATGGGCGGCGCCGGCGCCCGCATTGCGTTGTTTGAGCGCCTCACGGGTAAAGCCGTACCAGGAGGTCACCCCGCCCGCCGTCAGGTGATAGGTGCCAGATTGCTCGGCGCGGAGCCGCTCAAGAGCCATGCCGGAACCAAAACATCGTTGCAACACTTCGAATGTAACGCGCGCCAGGTACCGGCACCAAGTGGGCGCCCCAGTCTGATCCTCGACGATGCGTAGTTCTGGCCGTTCCTTTGCGAGGCGAAGCACGGTCAGCAAGAAATTCTTGCTGCGGCTACCGTACACCCAACTCGTGCGAAAGTTGAGATGAGTGACGCCCGATGCCCGCAGTGCGTCTTCCCCCGCCAGCTTGGTGATCCCGTACTGATTGAGCGGGCCTGTGGGATCGGTCTCGGTGAAGGGCGCGCCCAGGCGGCCGTTGAACACGTAATCCGTGGAGTAATGCACCATGACACCGCCCAACCCCGCCATCACATCCGCCATGACCCGAACGGCATCCCGGTTCACCTTCATCGCCACGCCAGGATCCGACTCGGCTTGGTCGACAGCGGTATAGGCCGCGGGGTTGACTAACAACGTGGGTTTTAGCCGAAGGATGAACGCACGCAATGCGGCCTCGTCGCATAGATCCAGTTCCGCGACGTCCACGGCGGTGACGTTTCCCAGGGATGGGAGCAGCTTCGCCAATTCCCAGCCCACTTGCCCTTGGGCACCTGTCAGCAGAATGTTCAATCAAATACCTCGGCCCGCCGCAAGCTCACACCTTCCAGGTCCTTCTTGGAGAGCACTGGGGGCCCGGAAATGGGCCACTTAATTCCAATAACGGGGTCGTCCCAGCAAATGGTTCTCTCGTGCTCCGGCGCCCAATAGTCCGTGGTCTTGTAGAGAAATTCGGCGTACTCCGAGAGCACCGCGAAGCCGTGCGCGAAGCCCTTCGGAATCCACACCATGCGCTTGTTCTCGTGCGACAACTCGAATCCCACCCAGAGGCCAAAGTGAGGCGAAGAACGGCGTATATCCACGGCGACATCGAACACTGCCCCGGCCACGCAACGAACTAGTTTTCCTTGTGGCTGGGCGATCTGGTAATGCAGGCCGCGTAATACATTCCTTGCCGAGCGTGAGTGGTTGTCCTGAACAAATTGCTCGCCATGGCCTGTGACTTCCGTCCAACGCCGCTGGTTAAAACTCTCAAAGAAAAATCCGCGGTCATCGCCAAAGATCCTGGGTTCGATCAGCAAGACTTCCGGAAGCGTGGTCTTTAGGATGTTCAAAGAAAAATTTTCGAGCTCAGCAGCGACTTGAGGTATTGCCCATAACTATTTTTCAGGAGCGGAAGGGCTAGCCGCTCCAAATCCTCGCCCGTGATGTAGCCCATGCGATAGGCGATTTCCTCGGGACAGGCCATCTTGAGGCCTTGGCGCTTCTCCAGCGTTTGCACGAAGAGCGAAGCCTCGATCAGCGAATCGTAGGTGCCGGTGTCCAGCCAAGCATGGCCACGCCCCATGACTACCACGTCAAGTTCTCCGAGTTCCAGGTAGCGCTTGTTGACGTCCGTAATCTCCAGCTCTCCGCGTGGAGAGGGCTGCAGGTTTTTCGCCATCTCCACGACGCCGCGGTCGTAGAAATACAACCCAGTCACGGCATAGCGCGAGCGCGGCTTGGCGGGCTTTTCCTCGATGCTGATGGCTTGGCCACCCGGCGCTAACTCCACCACGCCGTAGCGCTCTGGATCCGTCACGGGGTAAGCGAACACCGTGGCCCGCGTGTCCTTCGCGGCCGCGGACTTCAGATCGCTGGTCAAGCCATGGCCATAGAATATGTTGTCGCCCAGCATGAGCGTGCAAGTGTCTTCCCCGATAAAACGCTCGCCGATGATGAAGGCCTGGGCCAAGCCATCGGGCGATGCTTGTACCGCATAGGAAAAATTCATTCCCCAATGCTTCCCGCTACCCAATAGTTGCTCGAACCTCGGCGTATCTTGCGGTGTGGAGATGATGAGAATGTCCCGTATACCGGCCAGCATGAGGGTCGCGAGCGGGTAGTAAATCATCGGCTTGTCGTAGACAGGTAAGAGCTGCTTGGAAACTGTCTGCGTGATGGGATAAAGGCGAGTCCCCGACCCGCCCGCCAGGACAATTCCCTTTCTCATGGAACCGCCTCTCGCGATCGGTAATTCATGCCCACCCAATTTCGGTACTCGCCCGAAGTAACGCTTGCCACCCATTCGGGGCGGCTAAGGTACCACTGCACCGTTTTGCGTAAACCGGACTCGAAATTCTCACTGGGCCTCCAGCCGAGTTCTCGTTCGATCTTCGCGCAGTCGATGGCATAGCGCCAGTCGTGGCCAGGGCGGTCCTTGACATAGGTGATCAAGGAGTCATGAGGAACATTGGAAGAGTCTGGGCACAATTCATCCAACAGGCGGCACAAGGTGCGAACCACTTCGATATTCTTCACTTCGTTGTGGCCGCCGATGTTGTAAGTCTCCCCTACCATGCCGTGCCGCAAGACCATGGCGATGGCATCGCAATGATCGGTGACATAGAGCCAATCTCGCACGTTTTGCCCGTCTCCATACACAGGCAGTGCCTTGCCACGAACGGCGTTGTGAATCATGAGTGGAATCAACTTTTCGGGAAACTGGTAAGGCCCGTAGTTGTTCGAACAATTAGTGGTGAGAGTAGGCAAGCCGTAGGTATGGTGGTAGGCCCGCACCAAATGATCGGACGCCGCTTTCGTGGCCGAATAGGGACTGTTCGGCGCGTAGGCGGTGGATTCACTAAAGGCCGGGTCGCCGGGTCCAAGGGAGCCATAGACCTCGTCCGTGGATACGTGAAGGAACCGAAATTCTTGCCGCCTCGGCTCCGGTAATTTCTCCCAGTAACGACAGGCTTCATCCACCAAGGCAAAGGTTCCCACCACATTGGTTTGAACAAACGCACCGGGCCCGTGAATGGAACGGTCCACGTGGCTTTCGGCCGCGAAGTTCAAGATCGCCCGCGGAGTGTGCTCCTTGAGCAGCGCTTGAACGAGTTTGCGATCGCCAATGTCTCCGCGCACGAAAGAGTGAGCAGGCGAACCGTGCAAGGTTTCCAGGTTGCCCAAATTGCCGGCATAGGTCAGATTATCGAGGTTGATAACCGGCTCTGCCTCCCGCGCCAGCCAGCGCAACACGAAATTCGCGCCGATGAACCCGGCCCCGCCTGTCACCAATATCATTGCATCAGCTCCAAGGCCATTCCCATGAATTCTACTTACGTAATATCGGCCGGGCAGCAGGCAACCTTACTCCTTTACGGCCGGTGTGTCTGGCTCGGAAATGCCGCCGCCCGCCGGAGCGCTGCCGTCGAGTGTCGCGGGTTTCTGTCCATCGGGATGCGCGGCTTCGGGCAAACCAGCCTGCGCGCCCGACTTTCCATCGGCCGCCGCTTGTTTGAACTCACCCAGATACTCGATCTTCGCGCTTTCTCGCAGCCGCTTAAGCTCGTCTTGAGAAAGGGTCAACCGTGCCCGGTTCAGCAGATATTTTTCCACGACAGGTTTGGCTTTCTCTTGATCCAGAGCTTGGGTTTGCGAGGCAACCAGCTGCAACACCTGCACGCCGCCTTGCGCGGGTAGCAGCGTCAGATCGCCTTCCTTCATCTTGTGAAAGGTGGGCAGCATCTCCAAGGGTAGTTGCTCGGCGGCTTGGGTGGCCGAGCCGGCTTTGAATTTCAGGCCTTCGGACTGGAGCCACGCGACGAGATCCCGCATGACCAGGGTCTTCTTGGATTTCTTGTCGAGCTCTCCCAGCTTGCTCTTCAGTGCCTCCAGCCGTTCTCTTGAAATTGCGACGATCAATTGATTGAAGCGGTAGATTCTTCGTTCCGAAAACAGTTCTGGATGCTTGGTGTAGAACTCCGCGATGGCCTCGGGCGTGGGATTGGCGGCGCCCGCGGCGATCTTTTCAAGATACGCCTGAGCGAGAATTTGTTTGGTCGCGGCGTCGATAACCTGTAGAACCTTGGGGTCTGACTCGAGTTTATTTTCCGCCGCCTTTTGCAAGAGCAACTGCTGGTTGATCAACTGCTCCAGCACGCGTTTGCCAGCTTGCTTGCGTTGCTCCTCGTTCAGCGTGCCTACGCGCGCGAGGGCAAGATCGATCTGGCTGGAACTCACCTCCTTGCCATTGACCGTTGCCGCGGCAGGGGCCGTGTTTTGCTGCTGGGTCTGGCCACATGCACTCAAGAATGCGAGGGGCATCAACATGCCTGCTAGGCGGTGAAATGAAGGCACTCAAGTGCTCCCATGGAAATTGATCGGTTTGCCCCGCGCAAGCTGGGCAGGCGTGAAGTATAGACGCACAGCCCTTGCGGCGCGGGTCTACCAGAATTGCCACTGCCCGCTACGAAGCACCCATAATCCCAGCAGCATATTGGTAAACCCGTGCGCCAGAATGGGTACCCACAGATTTCCGCTTCGAATATAGAGCCAGCCATAACCCAAGCCAGCGATCAAACCGGCGGCCCATTGATGGTGTTCCACGGCGAATAGCGCCGAACTTATCAGTAGCGCATTGGCGCCCAAGACGCTGGGGTTGGCCTTCAAAAAATCCTGGCGCTCGATCCAGCGCATGACGAAAGAGCGCCAGAATAGCTCCTCCATGACGGGCACGATCACGGCAGCCCCAAACAAGCGAATAGATGCCATGAGCCATAGAACACTTCCATCCACGCCCCGCGGATCATATCCATTCGGGTGCCACAGCTTTACCCAGGGGCCATCCAAGGTAATCCAGATCCCGAATACAGCCGCGCCCACTACGAGGGCGATTACTCCCTCGCGCAGGCTGAGGCGCGGCCTGGCGATCTCCTCGTACCGGCTCCAAAAATATAAGAGGGCACCCGCAACGACGGAGATCTTCACGGCGTAGAGCCAGCGCCAATCGATGCGGGGCCATCCGTCATGGAGCCATGCTGAGCCTTCCAGTGACAAGAACAGAAGGTACAGCGCAAAAGGGAGAATCCGGCTGAAGGCCGGGTTCTCCCGCATTCTTGCCACGGAGTGACCGATATTCATCGTTTCGGGGAGGCTTATTCCACTGAGTTTTCGCGGCGTGGCCGCGATGTGGCATGGGCTTAGCAATTTCAGTTCCGCATGCAGGCGATCCCGTACAATCGGTCCCCTTTATCCACGCACTCCAGGCGCCCATGAAATTCATCCGCCTCCTGAGCCTTCCCCTGGTCGTGCTCGCCTCGGACGCGCTCGCCGATAACGCCGCGCTCAACGCCATGCTGGAGGAGAATGCTTCCGCGGCGGCTTATGCCCGATTGTGCGACGACGAACCCATGTCCGACCAACTGAAATCCAACACCATGCTCATGCTGGCATTGAGCGGCATCGACGCGCAAAGCGTTCAGTTAGGCAGCGGCAAATTCAACGACATCATGCGCCGCGATATCCGGGCCAAGCGCAAGCCCAACGAGCTTAATTGTTCCGAAAGACTTCGATGGGCAAGGGACCTGCTCGCCGCCACGCAAGAATCCATTCGCCTCAAATGACTCCCGAGGCCCGGAGTGCGCCGATTTCAAGAGTAACCAGGCCCAAGACATCGCCCAACACTTGATCCGTGTGTTCTCCCAGCCGCGGCGGTGGCAATTCATAGTGCACGGGCGAGGCGGACAGGCGTAGCGGGCTCGCCACGACAGGCACGGGTGCGTGGTCCGCGCCCGTGAGTTCCACGTGGATGCCACGGTGGCGCACTTGCGGGTCGGCAAACGCCTGCGCGATGTCCTGCACTTTTCCGCAAGGCACGCCTTGCTCGGAGAGTTTATCCATCCACCACTTCGCCGGGCGCGTTCGGGTAATAGCTTCCACTAACACCGTAAGATCCTGGGCGTGGCGTAAGCGCGCGGCGTTGGTGCGAAAACGCTCGTCCTTCGCGAGGTGCGGGGCCTCCAGGGCGTGGCAAAGTTTTTCGAACTGCGAATCGTTACCCGCCGCCAGCATCACCCAACCATCGGCGCAAACAAAGGATTGCGACGGCGTCACGGAAGGATGCTGGTTGCCGTTAC
>SHXO01000111.1 GCA_009693245.1 Betaproteobacteria bacterium
CAGCCTCGATCTTGACCTTGGGAAGAAAATCGACGACGTACTCCGCGCCCCAGTAGAGTTCCGTGTGACCCTTTTGCCGGCCAAAACCCGTCACCGCAATGCCTTGCACACCGATGGCGGACAGGGCTTCACGTACATCCATTTTAAGGGTTTAATGATTGCAGTAACAAGCTTCATGAGTGGTCTCTCTCGATATAGGTATTCGGGCGCGGATTAGAACGTGCGCCCGATCGTCACGTAAAAAGTGGAACGATTGAGATCTTTAAGATCCGCATTGGCCGCGGAAGCGGAACCTTTCCAAAAGTCCTTGTTGTTCGCATCCACGTAATAGCCACCCACGGTCCAACCGTCCTTGATGGCGTAACTCACGCCCAGTTTCCAATCGAGAAAACTGAGGTCCGTCTCGCCATTGATGGGGGCGGAACGTTCCTCGGAATAGCGGGTGTAGCCAGCGTGCACGACCAGAGTCAGCCCATCCATGAGCGGGTAATTGGCATTGCCTTCGAGGTAAATGGTGCCCTTCGAGTCACCCTTTAATGCGGCCGTATTCTAGTTAATGCCAAAGTAATCGGTAAGGGCGTAGGAGAGTTTTCCGCTTACCCATTTCCAGTTCCCTCCCACGTTGGCTTCCAGCGTGTCGTATTTCTCGTCGATACACGGTGCACAGTTGTAGATCTTGTTGTAATTGGAACCAGGGTAGTAGTAATAGAGCAGACCAGCGCTGTAACCCACGTCGTCATTGATCTTGCCGTTGTATCCCCCATAAAAGTCCAACTCCAAGGAGCCCCCGGCAAATTGGTTCCCGCTCACGTTGGAAGCCCAGGCTCCGAGATACAAACCGCTTGCGTGCGCGAAGTCGAAGCCCGCCTGAACGGCTGGCCTGCCCCGCGCTTGGGTTTGCCCGCGAAACAGGTAATCGGAAACCATGTAGGCGTTGCTCGATAGCGTGAAGGCAGGGCTCGCTTCTTCGGCAGCGGCCAAAGAGGATGCGCCCAGGAGAAGGACAGAAATGGTCCGCGCAAAGTTTTTGTGCATCACAGATTCCTTTCGATTAAGTGGCAAGATTTTCCCGGCGTCCATGTGCACGTCATACGCCATGTGCGAATCGTCATTGCATCAAGCACTTAACATCGAGCCTAGAAAGGCGCGCACCGCCACGGTGCGCGCTCTCGGGCAAGATGCACAAGGCGGCGGCGCAGAACCCGCAAACTTGCTCTGCTAAACTCATGCGCATCCAGGAACTGCCAAGCTTCTCGTATGAATCCGTCATGAGCCAAAAATTCGCCGAAGACTTAATGTCGAAATTTTCCGGCCTGCTGGCCAATAGCCCGGCCAAGGGCCTGGATCGCAATGCAAAAGCTTTGTTCGCGAGCTTCTTCTCCCACATGAACCTGGTGACGCGAGAGGAGTTCGACATCCAGCGCGAATTGCTGGCCCAGACTCGCGAGAAGCTCGAAACCTTGGAAGCTAAGGTGTCGCAACTCGAGGCCGCTCGCAGTGCTCCGGGGCCGCGGGCCGCGAGCGATCATCCATGAATGCCACTCGATACACGGGCGTTGCCATCGCTCTGCACTGGTTGATGGCGCCGATGCTTTTGGGTTCCATTGCCATGGGGCTGTACATGGTGGAATTGGACCTGAGTCCGCAAAAACTCAAGCTGTATTCATGGCACAAGTGGGCTGGTGTCACCCTTTTCTTGCTCGCCTGCATCCGCGTGTTGTGGCGCCTGGCGCATCCCGCACCTCCGCTGCCCGCGAATCTGCCTCGCTGGCAACACGGCGTGGCCCACGCCACCCATTTGGCGATTTACCTGTTGTTGTTAGCCATTCCTCTGTCGGGATGGCTGATGAGTTCCGCGTTCGGATTTCAGGTGGTCTATCTGGGTGTGCTTCCCATTCCCGGCTTGCTTGCGAAGAACAAGGAACTCGCCGAACAGCTCAAGGAGGTGCACGAAATCCTCAATATCACGTTGTGGATTCTTTTGTTCCTGCATGTCGTCGCGGCCCTTAAGCATCACGTTATAGACCGCGACTCGGTGCTGCATCGCATGCTGCCCGTTCTGAAGAATCCAACAGGAGTGAAACGATGAAATCCCCTTGGGGCTGCCTTGGAGGCGTTTTGCTCTCCTGCCAGGTTTTGGCGGCGCCGGTTACGGTGGTCGATCTGGCCAAGAGCGAAATCAAATTCGTATCCAAACAAATGAACGTACCCGTGGATGGTGTGTTCAAGAAATTCGATGTGCAATTCTTTTTTGACCCCGACAAGCTTGCAAGCAGCAAAGCACTGCTCTCGGTGGATATCGGCAGTATCGATACCGGCAGCACCGAGGGAGACGCCGAAGTGCAGCGGAAACCCTGGTTCAATACCAAGGAGTTTCCCAAGGCCACCTTCATGTCGAGCGCGATCAAGTCCCTGGGCTCAGGACGTTACGAGGTTTCTGGCAAACTGACCATCAAGGGCAAATCGAAGGACGTGGCGGCGCCTTTCACCGCGAAAACCGTGGCGGGCGGGACGACTCTCGAAGGCGGATTCACGCTGCTGCGGTCTGATTTCGGGATTGGGGAAGGCCCTTGGTCCGACCCCGAAACGGTCGCGGAAGAAGTGCAAGTGAAGTTCAAGTTTCTGGGACGAGCAAAGTAGGTTGGGCTAACTTTCGATAGAGGCGCTCGATATGAAAAAAGTACTGGCCATGAGCATTGCGATGATGACCGGATCGGCCGCTTACGCCGCCGACTCATACACCATCGATTCGCGCCACACTTTCCCAAGCTTCTTCGAGGTGAGCCATTTGGGTTTCTCCACCCAGCGTGGCCGGTTCAACGGAACGAAGGGCAAGATCGTACTCGACAGGAAACTCAAAACCGGATCCATCGATGTCACCATCGCCACCACAACCCTCGACACTGGATTCGACAAGCTCGAGGAACACTTGCGCGGCGTGGACTTCTTCAACACCGAAATCTATCCGGCCATGACCTTCAAGGCCGACAAAATTACCTACAACGGCGACGCGCCGTCGAAGATCGACGGCGAGGTCACTTTACTGGGTGTGCCCAAGCCTCTTACCCTGTCCCTCGTGCATTTCCGTTGCGGCATTCACCCCATGTTGAAGAAGGAAGTGTGCGGTGCCAATGCGAGCGGCACCCTCAAACGCTCCGAATTCGGCATGAAGTACGCCGTTCCCGCCGTGGGCGACGAAGTGAAGATTCTCATTCAGGTGGAAGCGATCAAGGATTGATCGTCTTCGGTTTGTAGCGATCAAAGGGCGCTTTTAGCGCCCTTTTTGCTGGCGGTTCTCCGCTAGACTTGCTGCATCTCATTTAGGCGCTTACGGATTCAGTGTTGACGGATTTGGAGAAGATTTTGATGGACGGCGCTCTGGTTTCGGGGGATCAACAAGGGGATCACCCCTTGTTCCTTCTGGGGGATAAACAATGGGCTTCTCCCCTTGTTCGTAACATGCTTGTTGCCGAAGCGAGTGCATCCGTTTTGGTTCCGGCTTGGCCGGCTTAGGTTTACCGGCACCATGTCTCTCGCCGTCCTCTTTAGCCGCGCGCTGGTCGGCATGGATGCACCGTTGGTCACGGTGGAAGCGCATCTTTCCAACGGCCTGCCCAGCTTCACCATCGTCGGGCTCCCCGAGGCCGAGGTGAAGGAAGCGAAGGACCGCGTGCGCGCCGCCATTCAAAACGCGAAGTTCGAGTTCCCGGCGCGCCGCATTACGGTGAATCTCGCGCCCGCGGACTTACCCAAGGAGGGCGGGCGCTTCGATCTGCCCATCGCCTTGGCCATTCTCGCCGCTTCCGGCCACATTCCAAGGGATAGATTGCAGCAATTCGAGTTCGCCGGAGAGCTTGCCCTGACGGGAGAGTTACGCCCCATCTCCGGCGCTCTGGCCACCACTTATTACGCGCACCGCTGCGGCAGGGCCTTCATCCTCCCCACACTATCGGCACAAGAAGGCGCGCTGGTGGAGCAAGCGCAAGTGTTGAGCGCGCACTCGCTTCTTCAAGTGTGCGCCCATCTCATGGGGCGCGGGGATCTCGAAAGAGCACAGGCCCCGCTCCAAGCCGCCGCGAACCTTTATCCGGACTTCGCCGATGTCAAAGGTCAGGCACAAGCCAAACGCGCCCTGGAAATCGCGGCGGCGGGAGCCCACAGCATGTTGATGAGCGGGCCGCCCGGCACGGGCAAGAGCATGCTGGCGGAGCGTCTACCCGGCATTCTCCCCCCCATGACGCAGGAGGAGGCGCTCACTTCCGCGGCTATTCAGTCCCTCGGCGGCAATGGGTTCAAGACCGAGAACTGGAAGCGCCGCCCCTACCGCGCACCCCATCACACCGCGTCGGGCGTTGCCCTGGTCGGAGGCGGAAGCCATCCGCGCCCTGGCGAAATATCCATGGCCATGAACGGGGTATTGTTTCTCGACGAACTCCCCGAATTCGACCGGAAGGTATTGGAAGTTCTGCGCGAGCCCTTGGAATCGGGCCGCATCACCGTCTCGCGCGCGGCCCGCCAAGCAGATTTCCCAGCGCAGTTTCAATTGGTGGCGGCGATGAACCCTTGCCCGTGCGGCTATCTGGGCCACTACTCGGGCCGCTGCCATTGCACCGCCGACCAGGTTTCGCGCTACCGGCGCAAGATATCGGGACCCTTACTAGACCGGATCGACCTGCACATCGAAGTGCCGGCTCTTGCGGCCGAGGATCTGGCGGCCAAACCCACAGGTGAGGCGAGCGAGGCCATTCGGCAACGCGTTTTGGCCGCCCGGGACCGCCAACTCGCCCGCCAAGGGCTCCCCAACGCCCAACTAGCACCAAAGCAAGTAGAAGAGTTCGCCACCGCCGAGGACGCAGCAATGGAATTGCTGAAGAAAGCCATCATGCGATTGAATTTATCGGCCCGCGGCTATCATCGCATCTTGAAGGTTGCCCGCACTATCGCGGATCTGGCCGGTATCCACCAGGTCACAACCTCGCACATGGCCGAGGCCATTCAGTACCGGCGCCGCAGCGTTGATTGAGTACGGGAGAAACTTGGCTTCGCGGGATAACAGCCGATTCCCCTGGTCTGGGCCGCTCCAGCGGGTCTCCGGCGCGGTCTGTCAACAATGCTATGAAGTTCGCGCGCCGCCTCCCGATAACGTGCAGAGCGAAGCGCGCTACCTTAGGCCGGACCATGACTACCTACCCCGGGCCGGAAGAGCGCGACACACTGGAGCGAGTGAACGTGCAAGTAATGGATTCCCTGGACGCAGACGTCGAGCGCAAGCTCATGAGTGCCGTGGAGCGCATGCCTGCCTTTCCTCGCGCCGCGCAAAAGATCCTGGAATTAACCCGGCAGCTCAATTGCCCGCCCAAGGAAATCGTTGGGGTCATCGATAAGGATCCCGTGCTCACGGTGAAGATCCTCAGGGTGATCAATTCGGCCTACTACGGGCTGCCGAGCAAGATCACATCGGTGAACCAATCGGTGGTTTTCCTGGGCATCAACACCGTCAAGAATCTCGCCTTGGGCTTTGCCGCCGCCGGTACATTGCCACGCACCAATGCAGCCGGCTTCGACATGCACAAGTACCTGCTGCACTCTCTGACAACCTCGGTGCTTGCACGCCAGCTATGCGTGCAGTTCCCGGCGGCGGAAGCGGACCCCGGCGATTGCTACATCGCAGGCCTGCTCCACGATTTCGGTAAAGTGGTGTTCGCGCAATTCATGGCGGAGGAGTACAAAGCGGCGCTGAAGCTGCGCGCCGAAAGCGGCAGGCCGCTACACGAATGCGAAGCCGAGGTGATCGGCGCCGATCACGCCCTCGTGGGCGCCATGCTCGCCGCCAAGTGGCAATTCCCCACGGCCCTGGGGGAATGCATTCGCGATCATCACCGCTTGGACGTTCCCAGCACGCCGTTGCTGGACTGCTTGCGGGTAGCGAACCAGATTTGCCGGCGCCAGAAAGTGGGTGATTCTGGCAATCCCTTCCGCGATGACGAGGTGCCCGCGGCGCAGCGTTTTGGCGCGACCTTCGATGACATAATCGCCGGGGTGGGAAGCTTGGAGAAGATCGTAGCCGATTCGGCCATATTCGCCCAGGTGGGCACCAAATGAAGGTTCGCATGTGGGGAGTGCGCGGATCCATCCCCTCGCCTGGGCCGGCCACCCAGCGCTATGGCGGAAATACCACGTGCATCGAAGTGCGCTCCGACGACGACACACTGATCATCCTGGACGCGGGCACCGGTATTTTCCCGTTGTCGCAAGCGTTGCTCAAGCGCTTGCCCGTGAGCGCCAATATTTTCATCACCCATACCCATTGGGATCATATTCACGGCCTGCCTTTCTTTACTCCGATTTTTATTCCGGGTAACCACATCACCATTCACGGCGCCCATGACATCGTCTCCGGCCATGGCCCCGAACAAGCAATGTCGGTGCAACTGCAATACAGCTTTTCCCCCGTGAGAGAGGCCGAGCTGCGCGCGAAAATCGGCTACCGCACTGTCGGGTTTGGGGAATCCGTCGCCATCGGAGACGCCAAAGTTACCGGCACGCTGATGAATCATCCAGTGGTCAATTTAGGCTATCGCATAGATTGCAATGGCAAATCGGTCTTCTTCACGGGGGACCATGAACCCTACGGCAACATCTACGAGCCTGGCGACGAGGGCCATGACGAATACCAGCGCATGATCGAGGACCAGCAATCGCAACTGGATGCCGCGATTCGCGGGGTGGACGTGCTGATCGCGGACTGCTCCTACACTCCAGAAGAATATGTGACCAAGACCGGCTGGGGCCACGGCACCTTCGATACCAGCATCGAATTGGCGAAACGCGCGGGCGCCAAGCGCCTCGTTTGCACCCATCACGAACCCACCCGCACCGATGAGGACCTGGAGCGCGTGTTTGCGCAAGCCCTGTCGCGCTTTCCCCAGTCTCCCGGCGGCCCGGAAGTGATATTGGCACGCGAAGGACTGGAGATCGAAATTTGAGCGCACTCTCGGGCGCTGACTCAATCCTAAATGGCCTATTTAACCTAGAAAAAGCTATTGCAAACGAAGGAAATCAAAAACATCGGAGCAGCATCGCCCTCACCTGATTAGTGAGCCTCGGTCGCTCCGTGTTTCTTCGTACTTCCTTCGTGTTACTTGTGTTACTTCGTGTCCGGTTAATCGCCGTTTGTAGGTTTAAGGATGGCCGGGTCAATCTGCACGACGCTCTTGGCGTCCCCAAGCCAGATTTGGCCTTCCTGGATCGTGCACTGTAGCTGCATGGTGCGCCCGGCGAGTCCGGCCAGCGCTTGGGTCGCCGCGAAGGGCAAACTAAAAATAGAAAGGTTGGAGATGCGCGCAAGATCTGCCCCGCTCTGGCGCCACCACAAATCCGCGGCGCGGCCGCCGTAAGCGTAGACGAACACCGATTCGGAGCGCCCGCAGGCCTTGCGAACACGGCGCTCGCCTGGAAGGCCCACGTCGATCCAGGTTTTGATGACACCGGTAAGATCTTTCTCCCATAAGTCCGGCTCGTCCTCCGTACTCAAACCGCGGCCGAAGACAAGGTTCTCGGAGGCGTGCAAGGCGAACGCCAGCAATCGCACCATCAGGCGCTCGTCCGTTTCGGATGGGTGGCGCGCCAGCGTGAGGGAGTGGTCTTTGTAGTAGTTGCGATCCATGTCCGCGACCTGCAACTCGGCCTTGAAGATGGTTGCCTTGAGGGCCATGTGTGATGTGTGTTCTTGGAGTGGCGGGCGAACCGGGGAGGGCGGCCCCTAGCTACATACCGAGCGGCCCGTGAGTGGCGCGAAGGCTACCAGACCGGCGCGGAAAAGCTTACAGTAATGCCTTCGGCAGCACTCGGGCACATCATGATTGACCGGCGGGATTTTATTTCGTTGAGCGCGGCTACGGCGCTGGCCGCTGCGGGCCTGGCGAGCGCGCCGTTACGCGCCGCTGCGCATATCCGGCGTTACGCGCGCCTGAGC
Organism: Betaproteobacteria bacterium; assembly: GCA_009693245.1. Lineage (NCBI taxonomy): Bacteria > Pseudomonadati > Pseudomonadota > Betaproteobacteria > Betaproteobacteria bacterium. The sequence goes on from SHXO01000111.1 coordinate 7,976, forward strand.
CGAACGGAACTCAAGGTCTCGGACATTTCCTTTGGCTCCGCGAGCACGGCGGACCACGCGCTGGTGCGCCATGCGTTGTCCTTGGGTATCAACTACTTCGATTCGGCGGAAAGTTACCGCGGGGGTGACTCGGAAGAAGCCATCGGCGAAGCGTTGCAAGGCAAGCGGCAACAGGTCTATCTAACCTCAAAGATTAAGGCGGATGCGCGCGACACGCGCTCCTCGCAAATGATGAAGGCCCTGGAAGGCAGCCTGAAGCGCCTTCGCACCGATTACGTGGATGTATATTTCAACCATGCAGTTAACGACGTGGCGCGCATGCAGAACCCGGAATGGCGCGAGTTCACCGATCTAGCCAAGCGCCAGGGAAAGATTCGCTTTCGCGGCATGTCGGGCCACGGCGGGCGGTTGATCGAGTGCCTGGATTACGCCATCGAAAACGATATTGTGGGCGTCGTCCTCGTGGCCTACAGTTTCGCGCAAGATCCCTCCTTCACCGACAAACTGCGCCATACCTTTCATTGGGCGGCCATCCAACCCGGTCTGCCGGCCGTGCTGGAGAAGGCGAAGAAGAAAGACATCGGAGTGATTGCCATGAAGACATTGATGGGCGGGCGTATGAACGACATGCGGCCCCATGAGCGCGCCGGGGGAACGTTTTCCCAGGCGGCGTTTCGCTGGGTGTTGTCGAATCCGAACGTGGACGCTCTGGTGATTTCCATGAGCAGTAAGGCGAATATCGACGAGTACGTTGTGGCTTCCGGCGCCACGAAGGTGAGCCAGTATGACTTGGAGCTTCTGCATCGCTACGCCGGAATGCGCGCAGGCAATTACTGCTTACCTGGTTGTAATCGCTGCGAGGAAAGCTGCCCCGCCGGCGTGGCCATTTCGGAAGTGTTGCGTACTCGCATGTACGCGGCGGACTATGGAGACACCGCCCTCGCAAAGGCCGAATACGCCGCGTTGAAGGGAGGTGCGGCGGCCTGCGTGAGTTGCGCGAGCCAAGCCTGTTTGGGAAGCTGTCCCGCGAATGTCCCCATCGCCCGGTTCACGCGCGAAGCCGCTACGGCGTTAGGGTGACAGGCCATGATCCGGTTTCTCGCTCACTTCCTTTTCATCTTGGCCGCGTGGACACTGGTTATCAAATACCTCCTGCCTATTGGCTTCGCATTGAAGGAAGGCGTGCCACCCGGCCAATACATCATGTTGGATCTATGGTGGGTGGTGCATATCGCTCTGGGTTGGTCTCTACTGAATTGGCGGAATTACACCTACAAGTTCGCGCTCTTGGTGTCCGTGGTGGAAATCGCGATCGTCGTGACGAAGTTCTGGATATTTCTA
>SHXO01000112.1 GCA_009693245.1 Betaproteobacteria bacterium
CGAAGAATCCAGGCTGCTTGGGTTTGGGTTGCTTCCTGCGTTTGTCTTTCTTCATCGGCCTCGGGATCACTTTGCGCTTCGAGGCTTTTTATCACATCGATTCCATACACACTACTCTAGAATGCTGAATTATTAGAGGTGCCCTATAAAGCACATTGTAAAGCAGGCAGGGATATTGCCATGGCGCCCTTACCGTGCATAGCCGCATCGCAGAAGTGTGGCTTGGCGGAAATTCGAAGAAAGCAATGAAGTAATGGAGACCTGAAGATGGCTTGGACTCATGAAGATGCCTCGCATCTCTTGCGGCGCGTGGGTTTTGGCGGCAGTGTGCGCCAAGTGGAAGCGCTCTACACCAAGGGGCGCGCCGTGGCGGTGGAAAGTCTCTTGAGTTACGAGAGCGCCGCGGATCCTGCCTGGGAAGTGGCGAACCCCCTCGGATTGAAGGACCCGGCCAATGATGCGCGGGATGCATCCCTCACCTTTCTGTATCGTTTTCTGGCCAGCGCCAGGCCGTTGGAAGCGCGGCTAACCTGGTTCTGGCACTCGCATTTCGCGCCTTCCATGCAAGCGGGTGGGAACGCGCTCACGGCGCTGCAACTCAATAGTTGGCGGGGGTGCGCGACTGGCCATTTCAAGGATTTCCTTCCGGTCCTACGCAAGGACGTGGCAGGGTTGCATAAGCCTAATAGCGCTCGCAGTGCCGTGGGTGCTGCTCCGAGCGAAGCCGGTGGGTACCACGGCACCGAAGCCGCCTCGCGCGCGGGCAATACCGCCGTCGCAAGCCGTGTTCTAGTCAATGCTCAGAGCGAGCGTCTGCCGTCTCATCGCGCATTCCCGCGCGCGCCCTACGATCTCCCGAGCACTACGCAGTCAGTGTGTCTGAAACTTTACCGGGCTTTTGTGTGCGACCGCGCGCCCCCGGCCGATCTCGAAATGCTGATGAACGTATGGGGGCGAAGCGGGGGCAGCATCAAGTCCGTCATGGGTGCCATGCTAAGAGGCCACGCCTTCTGGGACACGCAGGCGCGTGGCACGGTCCTGAAGGGCGCGATGGAGTATGCGGCGGGATTGGTGCAACGCCTCGATTTGTGCCTGAACCGGCCCCTGGTCGAGAATGTGGCATTGAATCTCCCAAAGATGGGCCACGTACCTTTTCCGTTCGGCGAGACGGCCCGGGGCCGCTCCGCTCTGCAACTTTCCAGCGCCGGCGTGTTGGTGTCGCGTTACGAATTCGCGCGTTACGCCATCTATGCGGTTGCACCTGATCATGTGGCGGCGGGCATGACCGCCGGGTTCCCGCGCAGAATTCCGCCCAACGTGTTCATCACGCTACTGGCGCAGCGCCTTGGCCTGGCCTTGCTGACCACGGCAACGCGCGCGGTGGTGAACGAGTATCTGGGTAATGACCCGGTCGCTCCATGCGGCACGCCTGACAAAGTTCTGGGCGCCCTTTATATGTTGGCGTGCTCGCCGGAGTATCAAGTCACTTAGGGAAACGCTGATCAAGCTCTTTCGCACGATCGGCGTGATCATACTTTCAAGGAGTTACGAGGGGGCGAGCTCCCTTGTACTTCCTTAGCGCTGCCGCAAGGGCGTGATGGTAAGCTCCACGCGGCGGTTTTGAGTGCGGCCCGTTTCGTTGTCGTTGCTGGCCACCTGGTGAGTCTCACCGGCGCCCACCGGAAGCAGGCGTTCGGCTTTCACGCCGCGGGTGGTGAGGTAGCGGGCCACGCTTTCGGCACGTCTTTGCGAGAGCGATTGGTTGTGCTCGTTGGTTCCTTTGTTGTCGGTATGGCCGGCGATTTCGATCAGGGTCTTGTCGTACTCCTTGAGCACCAATGCGACGGAGTTCAGCACTTCGTAGAATGCGCCATTGAGATCCTAGCTGTTGCTGGCGAAGGTAATGTTGCCGGGCATGTTGAGCGTGATGTCATCACCTTTGCGCGTGACGCTGACACCGGTTTTCTGGAGTTGCTCGCGCAGTTTTTTCTCCTGAATGTCCATGTAGGCGCCCACCGATACGCCAGCCAACGCGCCTACTCCGGCGCCGATCAAGGCACGGCGCTTACTTTCCTTCTGGTCTTTACCGCTGATCCAGCCCACTACGGCTCCAGCGCCCGCGCCAATACCCGCGCCGATGGCCGTTTTGCTGGTACGTTGTTCACCGGTGAATTGATCGGTCGTGCACGCGCTGGCAAGCAGCGTGACAATAATGAGAGTGGATTGGGTTGCGCGATTATTAAGCATGATTCCTCTTGGGGTTATGGAAAAGAATTATTGATCGAAGGAACCTTATTTCGCGGAGCGAATCATCGACCCAGATTCGGCGAGGGCAGCAGTCCCATCTGGCGCAAGGAGGCGACAAGAGAACTGGGGGCCTGGAAGTGGATGCATTGGAAGCCCAGATCGCGGGCTGCGTGTATGTTCGCCACGCTGTCGTCGATAAAGAGAGATTGCTCGGGGCGGATGTTCCAGCGTTCGCACGCGAGGCGGAAGATAGCATGATCTGGTTTGGCCAGTCCGTGCTCGCCCGAAACCAGGATGTCCTCGAACAGCGACAGGAAGGCGAAGCGCTGCCGCGCGAAGGGGAAAGTTTCGGCCGACCAATTGGTCAGCGCGACCAGCCGGTACCCGTCCCGGACAAGTTCGTTCAAAGCGGCAACGCTATCCTCGATGGGACCGCGTATCGTTTTTTCCCAGTGCGTGCGCCACAAACCGAGCGGGATTGCGTAGTGGGGAAAGCGCTGAATGCGCTCGGTAACTGCCTGTTCGAAGGGCTTGCCCGCATCCATCTCGTGGATCCATTCATGATTGCAGGCCTCGGCCAAAAAGCTCTCCATGCGTGCGTCGTCGCGGAAAACGCCGGCGTAGAGGTAACGCGGATTCCAATCGACCAGAACGCCCCCCAGGTCGAAGATGACGGTGCGAAGAGCAGCAGGCAAAGTAGCGTGCTAAAGAAACGGGGGCGCGACTATACCAGAGCAAGTCAGAGGTTGGTCGCGCGCGCCCGGCCAAGGCAAAGGGGGCAGCGAAGTGCCGCGGGATGTTGTTGCAGCCAATGCAGCGTGAGGGTGGTCCCGCAGTGATTGCACAGATCGTAGAGGCCTTGCTCCATCCGCCGTTGCGCCTTTTGGATGTGCTCCAACGCGTCAATGGCGCTTCTTCGCAGGTGCGGGGAGTAGAGGTTATGAAATAACTGAAGGGCGATGTCCGCGCCTGCTTGCTCGACCCAATGGGCAGTGCTTACATCGTCAGGGTGGCCGCTGCGCTCGATTTCCTTGCACAGGTGGAGCAGGACAGCGCGTTGATGCCGTGCCAGGAGCGGACCGAATGCCGACATGGATGCCATTGGGGTCATGAGCGTCTCCAACCTAATTGCCCAGCGCGTTCATCGGCTCGTTGCGGCCTCACTTTAGAAATATTTGCAAATCGGTTTCGCCGTTCGCAATTCGCGAATAGAATAAGAGCCGGTATGTTCGCCATGGCCCGCCGCTGACGCTGAAACCCCAAGACTTACTAGTCCTGCTCAAGATGGTGGCTTTGGGCCGCGAGCCATGGTCCTACAACCAATTGGCGTACGAATTGGGCATGTCCGCCTCCGAGGTACACGCAGGCGTCAAGCGCTCGGTACATGTGGGGCTCATGCAGGTGAAGGAAGGATGGGGATACCCCGACGTTCAGGCGCTGGCGGAGTTTCTTGTTCATGGCCTGCGCTACGCCTTCGCGCCCGAGCGCGGGGGCATGGTGCATGGGCTTCCCACTGCTTATTCGGCGGCTCCACTCAAGGACCGGGTCGATCACGCCGATGATCCGCCCGCGGTGTGGCCCGAGGAGGGCGGCTCCGTGCGGGGGCTGGGATTTTCCCCCTTGTACCGCTCGGTGCCATTGGCCGCCCGGCGCGATCCGGCGTTGTACGAGTTGCTGGTTTTAGCCGATGCTTTGCGCGTACCACACGCTTCGCGCGAGTTGGCGGTAAGAGAATTGCATAAGCGCCTGGATCCCTCCAGTGGGTGACCTGGCGCCGCGCCATCAATAAGAGGAAATCATGGCAAAGAAGGGCAGTTACACCGCCGCCGATATCGAGATTCTGGAAGACCTGTCGCCGATTCTGCACCGGCCGGGCATGTATACGGATCCCGCGAATCCGAACCATGCGCTGGTGGAGATCATCGATAACTCCGCCGATGAGGGGCTAGGCGGCTTTGCCAAGAACGTCGACGTGGTCCTCTACGAGGATGGCTCGGCCGAGGTGAGCGATAACGGCCGCGGCATTCCCGTGGATATGCATCCGAAGAAGAAGGTACCGGCCGTCCAGGTGATCTTCACCACTTTGCATTCCGGTGGCAAGTTCCGCAAGACGGATTCGGATGCGGTCTATCGCATCGCTGGCGGTTTGCATGGCGTGGGCGTGTGCGTGAGCAATGCGCTCTCGACGCGCCTGGAGGTGGAAGTCAAGCGCGACGGTGCGCGCTCGCGCCTGGTCTTCGCGGACAACGGGCAGGTCAAGGAGCCCCTGAAGAAGCTGGGAACCGTGGAGCCCAAGGACACCGGCACGCGCGTTCGTTTCTGGCCAGATGCAAGGTATTTCGACTCGGCGAAAATCGTCGCGGCGGATATCGCCGCATTGCTGCGTGCAAAGGCGATGCTGCTCCCTGGTGTGCGGTTTTCGCTTTCCGTGGAAAAGAACGGCAAGTTCGACCTTCAGACCTGGCACTTTCCACATGGCATAAAGGGTTACTTCGCTGAAGCCATCGTTGGCAACGATCCCGTGGCCAGCACCTTTTTCGGCGAGCGTTACGTCAGCGCGCAATCGGAATCCGACAGCTTCTCCGAAGGCGAGGGTGCGTTATGGGCGATCGCGTGGACAGGCGAGGGAGAGTTGGTGACCGAATCCTACGTCAACATGATTCCCACGCGCTTGGGCGGCACCCACGTGTCGGGATTACGAGAAGGGGTCTACGCCGCCATCAAGAATTTCATCGACCTGCACGCGATGGGGCAGCGCGGGCTCAAGGTAGTGCCAGAGGACGTTTGGTCGCGCGCCAACTACGTGCTGTCGGTGAAAATGCTCGACCCGCAGTTCAAGGGCCAGGTTAAGAACGAACTCATCTCGCGCGATGCGGTGAAACTCACCGCCCAGATGGTGCGCGATCCCTTCGAGCTGTGGCTCAACCAGCACGTCGATGAAGGCAAGCGCATCGCGGATTTGGTGATCCGGCAAGCCGTGGCGCGCTCGCGCGCCGCGCAGAAGGTCGAAAGGCGCAAGAGTTCTGGCGTGGCCGTTCTGCCCGGCAAGCTCACCGATTGCGCGTCCGACGATCCGGAGCGCAACGAATTATTCATCGTTGAAGGAGATTCCGCCGGCGGCTCCGCCAAGCAGGCGCGCGACAAGGAATTTCAAGCCGTGCTGCCGCTCAAGGGAAAGCCCAAGAACACTTGGCAAGACAGCGGCGATTCGCTCTACGCCAACAAGGAGATCGAGGCCATCGCGCTTGCCATCGGCGTGGATCATCATAAGCTCCACGACACGGTGGATCTCGCCAACTTGCGATACAAGCGCGTCATCATTCTGGCGGACGCGGACGTGGACGGCGCGCACATTCAAGTGCTGCTGCTCACCTTGTTCTTCAAGCATTTCCCCCGGCTCATTCAGCAGGGCAATGTGTTCGTGGCGCAACCGCCCTTGTTTCGCATCGACGTGCCTTCGCAAGGCAGGAACAAGCCCGCGAAGAAACTCTATGCCTTGGACGAGCAGGAACTCGTGGCCATCCAAGAAAAGATGATGGACGAAGGGGTCAAGGACGGTAGCTGGAGTGTCAGCCGCTTCAAGGGCCTGGGCGAGATGAGCGCCGATCATCTGTGGGAGACCACGTTGAATCCCGATACGCGCCGGGTGTTGCCGGTGTCGCTGGAAGATGGCCTGGACGTATCGAACGACATCTTCAACATGATGATGGCCAAGGAGAATGCGTCGCAACGCAGGCTATGGATGGAGACTTTCGGCAACCTCGTGGATGCCGATATTTCGTAGGGCGCCAGGAATAGACGATGGAAGAAAACCAAGGCAAGAAAGACGACCAACTCGACATGTTCGAGGACGGTGAAACGGTGACGGAAGACAGAACCGCGGCTCCACCTTCGGCGCCATCCGGTTCCGGGGGTGGTGTTCCTCCGCACTACGCGCCCATGAGCGGTGCCTTTGGCGACGCGTTACCTATTGGCCGCTACGCCTCCACGCAGTACTTGCAATACGCCATCGCCACGGTCAAGGACCGCGCGCTGCCACGCGTTGCCGACGGGCAGAAGCCCGTGCAGGGCCGCATTCTCTACGCCATGTGGGACAACGGGACGCGAGCGGGCACCAAGCGTACAAAATCCGCGGCCGTGGTCGGTGATGTGCTGGGTAAATTCCATCCTCACGGCGACCAGTCCGTCTACGACGCGCTCGTGCGGCTAGCGCAGGACTTCACCATGCGTTACCCGCTCATCGACGGCGAAGGAAACTTCGGTTCGCGCGATGGCGACGAAGCGGCCGCTTACCGGTATACGGAAGCACGGCTGACGAAATTCTCCGAGGTATTGCTCTCCGAACTGGAGCAAGGCACGGTGGATTTCGTGCCTAACTATGACGGCACCCGCGAAGAGCCACAGGTGCTGCCGGCACGTTTGCCAGTGGTACTGCTCAACGGCGCCTCCGGAATCGCCGTGGGCATGGCCACCGAAATTCCTCCGCACAACTTGACCGAAGTGGCTGCCGCGGCCATCGCCATGATCCGCGAGCCGGAGATGACGTTGAAGGATGTGATGAAGCACATCAAGGGGCCAGACTTCCCAGGAGGCGCGCAGATCATCACGCCGAGAATGGAAATGCTGGAGGCTTACGCCAGCGGCCGCGGATCGGTTCGGGTGCGGGCGCGTTGGACCATCGAGCGTCTGGCCCGGGGACAATGGCAAGTGGTGGTGAATGAATTGCCGCCAGGAACTTCCACGAAGAAAGTTCTGGAAGAGATCGACGCCATCGCCAATCCCCAGCCAAAGGCTGGAAAGAAATCCCTCGCGCCCGAGCAGCAACGCGAGAAGCAATTGATGTTGTCGCTTTTGGATAAGGCGCGGGACGAGAGCGACCGGTCGCACTCCGTGCGCCTGGTGTTAGAACCCAAGACGTCCAAGACCGGCGAGAACGAATTCATCAACCTTCTGCTCGCACAAACGAGCATGGAGGCCAATGTCTCCATCAACCTGGTGATGGTTGGCTTGGACGGTAGACCCACCGGCAAGAACTTGCGGGACATCCTCGGTGAGTGGTTGGAGTTTCGGTTTTCCACGGTCAAACGCCGTACCAAGTACCGCCTGGATCAGGTGCTGGACCGCATCCACGTACTGGAAGGGCGCCTCATCGTCCTGCTCAACGTGGATAAAGTGGTCAAGGTTATCCGCAACTCCGAGGAACCCAAGCCTGAGTTGATGCGCGTGTTCAATTTGACCGAACTCCAGGCCGAGGACATCCTCGAAATGCGTTTGCGCCAGTTGGCCAAACTCGAACACATCAAGGTCGAGCAAGAACTGGGTAGTCTCAAGAAAGAACAGAAGGAATTGGAGCGCGTGTTGAACCAGCGCAGTTCGCTGGAAAAACTGGTCATCAAGGAGATCGAGCAAGACGTGAAGACCTTCGGCGATGCGCGCCGCACGATCATCGAGGCCACCGAGAAAGCCGTGGCCGTGAAACCGGTCATCGACGATCCCGTTACAGTCATTGTGTCCAAGAACGGTTGGGTGCGTGCGCGCCAAGGTTGGGGCGTGGATCCGGCCGCGCTTTCCTTCAAGGAAGGTGACAGCTTGGGTGCGCTGATACCGTGCCGCACCGTCGATTCCATCGCATTTCTGGATTCCCTGGGCCGCGCCTATTCCATCGGCGTGGAAGAACTGCCTTCGGCCAGGGGAGACGGCGTACCCGCATCCTCCCTGGTGGAAGTGCAAGGCGGCGCCAAGATTCTCTTCGCCCTCGGCGGAAAGCCGGATACCAATGTGTTGATCATGTCGAGCGGCGGATATGGTTTCGCGGCGAAGCTGAGCGACATGATTTCCACCCGCCGCGCCGGAAAAGAATTCCTATCGGTGGAGGAGGGCGATATTCCGCTACAACCCACGACCTTCGAGGATTCTCCGAAGAATTACGTGGCCACCCTTTCGGAGCAGGGCCGCATGCTGCTGTTCCAGTTCCCGGAACTCAAGCAGATGTCACGCGGGCGCGGGGTCATTCTGATGGGCATGGAGAAGGGCGAGAAACTTGTGTCTGCCATTGTCACCGACCAACCGAATCTCACCGTCGTGGCAGTGGGCCGCACTGGAAAAGAAAAAGAAATAGAACTCAAGCCCAAGGAGTTAGCCCATTATGCGGCCCATCGCGCCCGCATGGGCCGGGCGCTGCCGGAGAAGGCCAAGCCGTTGGGTTTCAAGCTTGTGCCCGCACCGTGCGCGGACGAAAAAACTTAGTGCAAATGTTTGCGCGTGCCGGGAGTCAGCACGACTTCCGAGGTGATGTTGGCGGAGCCACTGGAGGTGCGCTCCTCCCAGTTCCGGCCGAAGAGTTTGTTGACGACTTCCACCACTTCGCCGATTTCCTCGGAACCGAAGTGACGGCTCAGTAGCAAGGAAACATCTTCCAGCATGCGGCGGCGCTGGGCGTCGTGGATGGCTTCGGGCGTGGGCCCCACGAAGACGACACCGAATTCGTTTTGGCCGTCGTCGTGGTAGTAGGAGAGTTCCACGACGGAGGTCTGGTCGGCGAAGGAACTCAGCGCCTGCAACGACTCTTCGATGCAGCGGCGAAAGTTTCTTCCTACATCGCCTGTCCAGCAGATTTCGAGCGAACGCCGGCGCGGGTCGAAGGATATGCCAGGTTCTTCTTGATGGACGCTCTTGGCGTCCCCGAGGCTGTCCTCATCGAGGTATTCCAGCCAGGGCCGCAGCGCGCCCTCCACGTGAGAGAGCGTGGTGCCGGCTCTCAGAGAAATGTTTCCGTGTACGTGAACCTCGATACGCATGGGCGGTGTCCGGTGGGATCGTGAATTTTTACCGGCCCTAGTGTACTCGTATCCGAGTAGCCCGCTACCTCTAGTCTTATCCAATATGGTTTGAGTCTGAAGGTGGGATCGTATTTCCAACATGGTTTGAGTCTGAAGGGGCGTAATTGGGTCGATCATTCTAGGAATGATGATCGACATGAACGAAACCAAACTCACGACGCTCGATCAGTTGCGGGCGT
>SHXO01000113.1 GCA_009693245.1 Betaproteobacteria bacterium
ATGAAAATGGCAATGTGCACTACTCCGACCAGGTGCCTCCCGAGGCGAAAGAGGTCACGGTTGTGAGTGGTCGTAGTCCCGCGCCCCCGAGATCCACGGCCGCCGCGGCCCCCGCCAAGCAGAGGACCTCCGCCGAAATGGAGGCGGAATTCAAGAAGCGCCGTGTGGAGGCGACGGAAGCCGAAGCCAAGAAACAGAAGGAAATGGCTGATGCCGCCGAAAAGCGCAAGCAGTGCGAAGCCGCGCGGCACCACGTCAAGATGTACGAGCAAGGCGGCCGCATCACGCGCTCCGGGGCCAATGGCGAACAAGTTTTTCTCGACGAGAAGGGTATCGCCGAGGGACTGATTGAAGCGAAGAAAACCGCGGACGCTTGGTGTAAGAGTTAAGGGCTCAACCCGAGCGTTTCTGCTTACGGACCACTCGCCGCATCCTCGCCTCCTTGGGATCGGCGGCCAAGGGACGGTAGATTTCCATGCGATCCCCGTCTCTTAAAAGATCGTTCAACTGCGCGACTCTGCCCCAAATGCCCAGCGCACATTGAGCGATCTCGGGGTAGAGCTCCACAAGCGCTGAACGCCTCAACGCCTCACCAGCAGTCGTTTCTTCCGGCAAATCGAGAACCAGGCTGTGCTGTACTTCGGGCAGTGCATAGACCACTTCGATCTTCATGCGCCGTATAGTTTTTCCGCGCGGGCGAGAAAGGCATCGACAAAACTATTGGCGATGTAGTTGAACACTGGGCCGACCAGTCTTTCCAGAATTTTGCTGGAAAATTCATAGTGCAAACGAAACTCGATCTTGCAGGCGTCTTGTGCCAGGACATGAAAACGCCAGTACCCTTCGAGGTGCTTGAAGGGGCCGCTTACGAGACGCATATGAATGAGCGAATAATGCCTGGTCTCATTCTCCGTCTTGAAGCTTTGCCTGATGCCGTGATAGTTGATACGGATTTCGGCGCGAGTCATATTGTCCGTGCGCAACTCGACGTTCGATCCGCCGCACCAAGGCAAGAATTCCGGATACGCCTCGATGCGATCCACCAAGCCATATATTTTCTCCGCCGAGTAAGACACCAAGGCGGATTTATTCACGTCCGGCATGGTTTTGCCCCTATGGCCCGCGGAGCTGCCGGTACAATGGCCGCTCTCACCGCACGATCACGATTCATGTCTCTCGCCCAAAACAAGAAAGCCTTCTACAACTACTTCATCGAGGATCGCTTCGAAGCAGGCCTCGCGCTGGAAGGCTGGGAGGTGAAATCCATTCGCGCCGGCCATGTGCAAATCGCGGAAGCGTATGTGGTCATCAAGAGCGGCGCGGCTTACCTTATTGGGAGTCACATTACTCCCTTGCAAACCGCATCCACTCATGTGCATCCGGACCCCGTTCGCACGCGAAAACTCCTATTGCGCGAAGGCGAACTAAAAGAACTCATCGGAAAAGTCGAACGCGCCGGGTATGCGCTGGTTCCCTTGGATATGCATCTCAAACGCGGTTGGATCAAACTCGAGATAGGGTTGGCAAAGGGCAAGAAACAACACGACAAGAGAGAAACGGAGAAAGACCGCGATTGGCAGCGTGAAAAGCAGCGCCTGATGCGAGAAAAGCAAAAGGCGTAACGCCACACCTTATGTCGCACGCAGGGCCGCTCCTCATGCGTGCGGCAATCCCATCGCCTCGCGTACATCACGCATGGTCTCGCTTGCGAGTTCGCGCGCTCGTACGCAGCCATCATCGATGATGTCGCGCACTTGTTTAGGATTGTCCAGATAGACTTGAGCCCGTGCGCGCATGGGTTCTTGCTCCTGTAACACCGCATCGATCACGGGCTGCTTGCATTCCAGGCAGCCGATGCCCGCGCTCTTGCAGCCTTGCTTCACCCAATTCTTGGTCTCGTCACTGGAGTAGACCAGATGAAATTGCCACACTGGGCATTTCTCTGGATCGCCAGGATCGGAGCGGCGAATCCGCGCTGGGTCCGTGGGCATGGTGCGTACTTTCTTCGTCACGCTGGCGGCGTCCTCGCGCAATGTGATGGTGTTATTGTAGGACTTGGACATTTTCTGGCCGTCGAGACCTGGCATGCGCGAGGCCTGCGTCAGCAGCGCACCCGGTTCGGAGAGGATCATTTTCCCGCCCCCTTCCAAATAGCCGAATAAGCGCTCGCGCTCGGTCACGCCCAAATTCTGCGATTGCGCCAGCAATGCCCTGCCTGCCTCCAAAGCTTCGCTATCGCCCTGCTCTTGATACTTGGTGCGCAGTTCCTTGTACTGTTTCGCGCGCTGGCCACCCAGTTTCTTGATGGCCTCTTGCGCCTTCTGCTCGAAGCCCGGCTCCTTGCCGTAGATATGGTTGAAGCGGCGCCCGATCTCGCGCGTGAACTCGATGTGCGGAACTTGGTCCTCGCCCACGGGCACGAGAGTCGCACGGTAGACCAGGATATCGGCGCTTTGCAAAAGCGGATAGCCGAGGAAGCCATACGTGCTCAAGTCCTTGTCCGCCAGCTTCTCTTGCTGGTCTTTATAGGTGGGCACGCGCTCCAGCCAACCCAAGGGCGTGATCATGGACAGTAACAGATGCAATTCCGCGTGTTCCATCACCCTGGACTGGACGAAAAGGATGGCCTGCCTTGGATCAACGCCCGATGCAAGCCAATCGACCACCATGTCCCAGGTGTTCGTCTCGATCATCTGGGGCGAGTCGTAATGGGTAGTGAGCGCATGCCAGTCGGCCACGAAGAACAAGCAAGGGTGCTCGTGCTGGAGCTTGGTCCAATTTTTCAGCACCCCGTGATAGTGGCCTAGATGCAAACTTCCAGTGGGGCGCATGCCCGACAACACCCGGTCAGGAAACATAAGAAATTCTCACCGTATTCCGAAGAAATAGAATATCAAGTTCGAGAGGACCGACGCAGCATGGACAATCGTATGAGACAGCACCGGCGGCAAACCGAGGGGCGAAGGTGCGAAGAGCAATAGCAAGAGTACCGGGATGCCGAACGGTTCAATTTTGGCGAAGCGGCGCGCCAGCGCAATTGGCAATAGGCTTGTGACGATCCGGCCGCCATCCAGGGGAGGTAACGGAATCAAATTCAAGGCGATCAGCATCACGTTGATTTGAATTCCCATGACAGCCATTCCGACCATGGGTTTCGTGTAGATATTGAACGGAAGGTATTGCGCGAAAACGAGCACCGCCCCCCACCCCATGGACATCAATAGATTCGCCCCGGGGCCCGCCGCCGCCACCCAAAGCATGTTCCTTTTCGGGTTGCGCAAGTTATTGAAATTCACCGGGACAGGCTTTGCCCAACCAAATAGTGGAGAGTTGAGACCAGCCAGCTTGTCAATTATTAATATGGCCAATGGAAGCGCAATGGTGCCGATGGGATCGATGTGCCGCAATGGATTAAGGCTGATGCGGCCTTCGCGGTGGGCTGTATCGTCGCCGAAGTACTTGGCCACGTAGCCATGCGCAGCCTCATGAAAAGTAATGGCGAAGATGATTGGTATGGCGTAAAGCGCGATCATCTGCACCATGGGCCCGATGTTACTCATGCCGCCACCCCGAATATGTTGGGATCGCCCCTGCCATCCCGAACCAACACTGGCCACTCTCCCGACAGATCCACAACCGTGGTGGGCTCGATGCCGCAGGCACCGCTGTCGATAATGCAATCCACTTGATTTGCCATGCGCTCTTGAATTTCGTCCATGTCGTGCAATGGAAGCTCGTCGCCCGGTAATGCCAAGGTCGAGCTCAACAAGGGCTCGCCCAATGCGTCAAGTAACGCGCGGACCACTTGGTGGTCTGGAACTCGTATACCGATCGTGCGCCGCTTGGGATGTTGCAAGCGCTTCGGCACTTCCTTGGTGGCCCGCAAGATAAAGGTGTAGCTCCCTGGTGTGGCCGAACGCAGCATGCGGTAGGAACGATTCTCCACCTCGGCATAACGGGAAATTTCGGATAGATCGCCACACACCAAGGTCAAGTGATGCTGCTCATCGATGCCACGTATTCGGCGCAACCGCTCCGCCGCCGCCTTGTCTCCGATATGGCACCCGAGCGCGTAGCTGGAATCCGTGGGATAGACGATGATTCCGCCGCGCCGGACTATTTCGGCCGCCTGCTGAATAAGCCTTCCCTGCGGATTTTTTGGGTGAATTACAAAGTACTGCGCCATGAATTTCGAGCATTCGCCTGACCGTTTCTTCCGAAACAGCGCATCCAACGCGGGAGCGCAAGCGTATCGGAGCGCAAGCGAGGCAATTTCCCTTCCCCTCGGACGCCCAGCCTTGCATAAGGGGCGCGATGTTAGCAGAAAGGATTGAAACACCCGTGACCGCCATGCCCATAGGAAGCTTTTCGCTATCGCGGCGCGCCGCTGGGCTGTTGCTGGCGGCCGCTTTATTGCCACCTTCGCTCGCGAATGCCCGGTGCGAATTGAAAAGTCCCAGCCGCAGGATTGGATTGCTCGAGCTCTACACGTCCGAGGGTTGCAGCAGTTGTCCGCCCGCTGACCGGTGGCTTAGCCGCTTGCGCAAAAATTACGACAGCCAGCAGGTTGTTGCGTTAGCTTTCCACGTGGACTATTGGAACCAACTCGGATGGCGAGATCGCTTCTCCCATGGGAAGTTCACGCAGCGCCAGCAGGAGGCTTCGATGCGCAACCGGGCCGCATTCGTTTACACGCCGCAATTCCTCCTAGATGGCTTGGATATTCGTCCTGTTCACGGGTCCGGCGGGCTGGACGCGAAACTGCCACCCATCAACCACGAGCGCGCGCGGGCACGCATTGCCGCTCAGGCGGCCATCGGTCTCGATGGACGGATCGAATTGAGGGGCACTTCCAGCATTGAGCACGTAAGCGAAACCCAAGAAACCCACATCGCTCTTTACGAGAACGCGCTCACCACCAAGGTGGCTGCCGGGGAAAATGCGGGTAAGACCCTGCAACACGACTTCGTGGTGCGAACGCTTCTTGGGCCCATCCCCCATGACGCCGGGGGCGCCGCCAGGCTCGGACACAGCATCCCGCCGCCCGCCGGAGCCCGCCCCGAAGGGTTGGGGATTGCTATCTTCGTGCAAGACGCAAAGACGGGAACCGTCTTACAAGCAGCCGCCGCCGAAGGCTGCTTCTCGCGCTAGCCCAAGGAGGCGTGACATGACAAACGCTTAGCAGGACTAGGACTATCCCCCCACCCCTTCGCTATGGAACAATAGCCAAGATAATAAGAAGGGAGGAGGTGCATGGCGTCAATCATCAAGAACCCGAAGGATTTCTATTCGGGTCTTCTGTTCATGGCCTTTGGCCTGGCGGCCGTTGTCATCGGGCGAAACTATCCCATGGGCAGCGCCGTGCGCATGGGGCCGGGCTACTTTCCCACCATTCTGGGTTGGATTCTCATCGTCATGGGTGGCATCATGGCGATTCGCGGCGTGATCACGCGTGGCGAGCCGCTTGGGGGCGTGGCTGTCAAGGCCATGGTGCTGGTCCTCGGAGCAGTGTCTTTCTTCGCCGGAGCGGTCGATGCATGGGGACTAGTAGTTTCGGTCTCGGCCGTGGTGCTGATTAGTTCCCTGGGCAACCGCGGATTCAAGCCCGTGGAGCTGGCCGGGCTGCTTCTAGCCATGCTCGCGTTGTCCGTGGGGCTATTTGGCTACGGACTGCACCTACCCTTCAAAATCTGGCCGATTTGAGATCATGGAACTATTCGCCAATCTGGCCATGGGGTTCGATGTTGCCCTCTCGCCTATCAATCTTTTGTATTGTTTCGTGGGCGTGGCCTTGGGCACCTTGGTGGGTGTACTACCTGGCATTGGCCCGGTGGCCACCATCGCCATGTTGCTACCGGCCACCTATACGCTACCCCCTGTGTCGGCGCTGATCATGCTGGCCGGCATTTACTACGGAGCGCAATATGGCGGCTCCACGACCGCGATCTTGGTGAATCTTCCCGGCGAAGCGTCCTCGGTGGTGACCGCACTGGACGGCTACCAGATGGCCCGCCAAGGCCGGGCCGGGCCGGCGCTCGCTGTAGCAGCCATAGGCAGCTTTTTCGCCGGCTGTGTCGCGACCCTAATACTGGCGATGTTCGCCCCGCCTCTTGCTGAAGTCGCTTTCAAGTTTGGCCCCGCCGAGTATTTCTCGTTGATGGTTCTGGGATTGATGGCCGCGGTGATCCTGGCAAGCGGCTCCTTGCTCAAGGCCTTGGCCATGATCATTCTCGGGCTGATGCTGGGGCTGGTCGGCGCGGACGTCAACACCGGGGACATGCGCTACACGTTCGACGTGCCAAATCTCACGGACGGCATAGGATTCGTCGTCGTGGCCATGGGGATTTTCGGATTCGGCGAAATCATCGCCAACCTGGAACGGGGCGCCCAGCGCGAAGTGTTCGTAACGCAAATTCGCGGCATGATGCCCTCCAAGGACGACATATCGCGCTCCTGGAAAGCGATATTGCGCGGAACCGGCTTGGGATCGTTGCTCGGCATCCTCCCAGGTGGCGGTGCGGTGCTCGGTTCCTTCGCGGCCTACACGCTGGAAAAAAAGCTCGCGGATGACCCCTCCCGCTTCGGCAAGGGCGCCATCGAAGGCGTGGCCGCCCCCGAATCCGCCAACAACGCCGGCGCGCAGACTTCGTTCATTCCTCTCCTTACGCTGGGCATTCCCTCCAACGCCGTCATGGCATTGATGATGGGCGCAATGACCATTCATGGCATCACGCCTGGCCCCCAGGTGATGACCGAACGTCCCGAATTATTCTGGGGCACCATCGCCAGCATGTGGATCGGTAATTTCGTGTTGGTGATATTGAACCTGCCCTTGATCGGCATGTGGGTGAAACTACTTTCCGTTCCATACCGTTTGCTGTTTCCCGCCATCTTGGTGTTGTGCTGCATCGGAATCTATAGCCTGCAAAACAGCGCCTTCGATGTGGGGCTCGCGGTGTTGTTCGGATTTCTGGGTTACATCTTCATCAAGTTGAGCTGCGAGCCAGCGCCGCTGTTGCTCGGATTCGTGCTAGGCCCAATGATGGAGGAAAACCTCCGCCGCGCCATGCTGATTTCTCGCGGTGACCCCACCGTATTCGTTACGCGCCCGCTGAGCGCGAGCTTGCTCGCCGTGGCGGCTTTACTACTGATTCTCGCAGTGACACCGGCTCTGCGCCGCAAACGCGAAGAAGCATTCAAGGAGGTATGAGCCTGTGAGTTTCGATCTTCCCTACGCCTCCCGGCGCAGTCCCGTGCTTGCACGCAACATCGTTGCGGCCTCGCAGCCTCTCGCCGCGCAAGCGGGGTTGCGCATGCTACTCAAAGGCGGTAACGCCATGGATGCCATCGTGGCAAGCGCCATCACCCTTACGGTGGTGGAGCCCACTATGAATGGCATCGGCAGCGATGCCTTCGCGTTGGTGTGGAACCAGGACAAGTTGCATGGGTTGAATGCCTCTGGCCAGTCACCTGCCGCATGGACACCCGCGCGCTTCGCGGGATTGCAGACGATGCCTTCGGAAGGTTGGGATTCGGTGACGGTGCCCGGCGCGGTATCGGCGTGGGTGTCGCTCTCCGAACGCTTTGGCCGGTTGCCTTTCGCCGATTTGTTCGAGCCCGCGATCGACTATGCCAGCAACGGCTTTCTAGTGAGTCCCATCATCGCCTCGCAGTGGGCGGGCTCCATCGAGCGCCTGCATAACCAACCCGGATTCCGCGAGGCCTTCATGCCCCATGGCCGCGCGCCGCGAGCAGGGGAACTGTTCCGCTTTGCGGACCAGGCGCGCACTTTACGACGCATCGCGGAAACCAGAGGCGAAGCCTTCTATCGCGGCGATCTCGCGGAAAAAATCGCGCGCCACAGCGCTTCCGAAGGCGGCGCGATGACCACCGCTGATTTAGCGGCGCACCAAGCAGATTGGGTGGAACCCATCCACATGGCCTATCAAGATCACCACATCCACGAGATCCCGCCCAACGGCCAAGGCATCGCGGCCTTGATGGCGCTGGGGATCTTGCGCGAGCACAATCTGAGTCAGCATGCGGTGGATTCGCTGGATAGTTTCCATATGCAGATCGAAGCCATGAAGCTCGGCTTCGCGGATACCTATCGCTACGTCTCCGACCCGCGCAGCATGACCTTGGGTCACGACGATATGCTCAACGCCGGTTACCTCAAGCAACGCGCGCGGCTGATCGATCCCAAGCGTGCGGGTAATTTTGGCCATGGATCACCGCGCGGCTCCGAGACCGTCTATCTCGCCAGCTCCGATGCGCAGGGCAACATGGTTTCCTACATCCAATCTAACTACGCTGGTTTCGGCTCTGGCGTCGTGGTGCCGGGCACGGGCATCAGTCTACAAAACCGCGGATTCGGATTCGGTCTAAAACCTGGCCACCCCAACGAAGTAGCCGGCGGCAAGCGGCCTTTCCACACGATCATTCCCGCGTTCATGACCCGGGACGCGAAACCGGTGATGAGTTTCGGTGTCATGG
>SHXO01000114.1 GCA_009693245.1 Betaproteobacteria bacterium
CACGTGAATCGTCTTGAAAATATGAATTAGACATAGGCTAGTTGAAAATATAGAAAACAAAGGTAGAAAGTATCTACGTACTATTCGTTAATCTCATCGCCAATACAACAACACGTGCGGGCCTGAAGATCCGGGCCGAACTCGATCTCAAAAAGTACCCCATCGGCATCAAAATCACCGACGCTCAATTGGCTTCGCTCAATCTCAAGCCGGAAAACTTTCACGGTGACTGGAACTACACGGTTCTGCCGGCGCGAAAGAAAACTTAATCACGTTATTTGTGCGCGATGCCTTAGTGCCCAATCCGGTTCGCCACCCGGCTCGAGTTTTCTTACCGGCACCAGCGCCCGTTGCACCTCGCCTTGAACGAAGCGCGGCGTACCGCTTGCCCCATGACAGAGCAGCCGCGCGAGTTCGCGTACCGTCTGGCCAGGTTCCTGATCGGCGATCCCATGAACCGAAATCACCGCGACACGATCCTCTGCTCTCATCGCTTCTCCCGAGTCCTTAGTGACTGAACACGTGAGTGGAGCCGGCGACCGGTCCGCGGAAATTACGTACCGGTCCCCTTAGCCCAGGCCAGCAAGCTTTACGGCACCACCACCATCTTCGTGAACGGCGGAACATAGGCCTGCAACATCACTAGCACACCCACCAAACTCGCCAAGGCAATGGAGTGCCAGAATACGTAACGCAGAATCACGCCTTCCTTGCCGATGTAGTTGGTTGCCACCGACGCCACCACGATACTTTGCGCATCGATCATCTTACCCATCACGCCCCCCGAGCTGTTGGCCGCGGCCATGAGTTCGGGCGACAAGCCTAGCTGGTTCGCGGTGATTTGTTGCTGGCTGCCGAAGAGTGCGTTCGATCCTGCATCGGTTCCAGTGAGGGCAACTCCAAGCCAACCGATCAAAGTGCCGAAGAAGGGGTACCACCAACCGGTGTTGGCCATGGCCAGGCCCATGGTCGCATCCATGCCGGAGTAGCGCGTCGTGTAGCTCAACGCCAGCATGCAGAAGATGGTGATGAAAGAGAACTTCAGGGAAGAGAAGGTCTCCGCATAGCTTTTCAGAATTTCTCGCGGCGAAATTTTCATGATCAGGCCCGAGACAATTCCCGCGATCAGGATGCCGGTTCCGATGGAAGATAGGAGCCCGAATTTGAACACCGCTGCTTCAGGATGCGGCGTGGCAACCACCGGGGCGACTCGCTCGACGATCTGGTGCAGACCGGGAATAGCGTACTCGATGAAGGTCACGCCCTTGATGTCGATGACGCCTTTCCATGCTTTCCAGGCCCAAAACATCAAGACCACCGAGACGATGACCCACGGTGCCCACGCGGCGATGACTTTGTCCCGCGAGTGTCCATGGGCGTTGCGCTGTTTCTGGGCTTCTGCCCATGGCACGGTGGCCGAGCCGGGTTGCGCACTTAACCATACCTGCTTGGGTTGCCAGTACTTCAAGAACACCGCCACGCTGACCATGGAGATCATGGCCGAAACCATGTCCACCACCCAAGGCCCGTGGTAGTTCGAAATAATGAATTGCGGAATGGCGAAGGAAAATCCCGCGACCAGCACCGCGGGTAGAACTTGTAGTGTGCCGCGAAATCCCGCGAACGCCGCGACTAGCCAGATGGGTACGATCACGGAAAAGAAGGGGAGTTGCCGTCCAACCATGGCCGAGAGCACCAGTAAGTAGCTGTCGGTATTTTGCGTGACGCTGTTTAGGACCAGAATGGGAGTGCCGGATCCGCCGTAGGCGACCGGCGCGGTGTTGGCGATGAGTGCCAGTCCCGATGCTGCCAGGGGGTTGAAACCCAATCCAATAAGCATCGCACCCGTTACCGCCACTGGTGTGCCGCCACCTGCCGCACCTTCGAAGAAAGCGCCAAAACAAAAGGCGATCAAGATCAGTTGCAAGCGCCTATCGCTGGTGATGCCGCCGATGGAATCCTGTAACACTTGGAACAAGCCAGCCTTGACGGTGAGCTTGTACAAAAACATCGTGTTCAAGATGATCCAGCACGGCACCGTGAGTGCCCATGCTCCTCCAAACAGGGCGGCCTTGCCGGCCATCTCGACCGGCATTCCGAATACCAGGATGGCGATCAGCAGCGCGGCGATCATTCCCACAATGGCGGCGATGTGCGCCCGGATATGGAAAAACCCTAGGCCGCCCAGCAGCAGTATGACGGGAACGGCGGCGAGAAACGTGGACAGTACAACACTACCGGTTGGATTGTATTGCTGTGACCAATGCATGGTCTCTCCCCCTGTCATTTAGTTATATTTAAAGGCCATCGCGAAGCGATGGGCAACCAACGCTAACGCGTTCTTTATCTGCCTGGTTGACCTCGATCGGATTCTGGCTGAGACCCTCCCCCGAACAGCTCTTGAATCTGCATCTGGTTGCTTGCCGGGTCGGATTCCTCCTGTGCGGGAACATCGATCTGGATCTTGTCCGCATCGAAGATTTCTTTCTTGTCGAGAAACACCATCACCGTCTGAGGGAAAAAGATCACGACGCCCACTAGGACAAGTTGCAGCACCACGAAGGGGATGGCACCCATATAAATGTCGCTGGACTTCACTTTCTCCTTCAAGGTGCCGCTGGCGAATAGCGTGTCGGAAATGCCGCGCAGGTAAAACAGCGCGAAACCGAAGGGCGGGTGCATGAAACTTGTCTGCATGTTGACGCAGAGCATCACGCCGAACCAGATCAAGTCGATCCCCATCTTGGCTGCGACGGGAGCGAGCATCGGCAAGATGATGAACGCGATCTCGAAGAAATCGAGGAAGAAGGCCAGAAAGAAAATGAGGATGTTGACGACGATGAGGAAGCCAATCTGGCCCCCAGGCAAGCCGCTGAACAAGTGTTCCACCCATAATCCGCCGTCCACGCCTTGGAATACGAGGGAGAACACGCGCGAGCCGATCAGGATGAACACCACCATGGCGGTGATGCGCATGGTACCGGTGATGCCCTCCTTGACCAGCGGCCAGGCCAGCCGCCCGTGCACCGCAGCCAGAATGAACGCACCTACCGCGCCCATGGCGCCGGCCTCGGTGGGGGTGGCGATGGCGGTGTTCATCCCAGGTAATCCGCCCATGCTGCCCAGAACGGCGAAAATGAGGATGGCCGATGGGATGATGCCGCGCAGGCATTTGCGCCAGAGGGCCCAGCCCAGGAGCGTGCGCGCCTCGGGCGGCAGGCCCGGTAAATCATGGGGACGCAGCCGGCTGAGCACGAAGGTATAAAGCGCGAACAGCAATACTTGCAGAATCGCGGGGCCCCAGGCGCCTTGGTACATCTCGCCCACGGGCTTGCCCAGTTGGTCGGCCAGAACGATCAGCACCAGTGACGGCGGCACCAGTTGGGTGATGGTCCCCGAGGCCGCGAGCACGCCCGTGGCATAGCGCATCTTGTAGCCGTAACGCACCATCACCGGCAGCGAGATCATGGTCATGGCGATCACTTGTCCGGCGACAGTGCCGGTGATCGCGCCCAAGATGAAGCCGATGAAAATAACCGAGTAACCCAAGCCGCCGCGCACCGATCCGAACAACTGGCCCATGGAGTCCAGCATGTCCTCCGCCAATCCGCACTTCTCCAGGATGGCGCCCATCAGCGTGAAGAAAGGGATGGCCAGCAGCAAGTCGTTGGACAGGATGCCGAACACGTTGAAAGGCAAGTTGCCCATGAAGGCGGCGGGAAACCAACCCATCTGCACGGCGATGAAACCGCACAGCAGACCCAGCGCCGACAACGAGAAGGCCACCGGAAATCCAATGAGCATGATCAGAATCAACCCCGCGAACATCAGCGGCGGAAAATGCTCAATCTTCATTGCAGCGGCCGTGTGTATTGCAGATCCATCTCGTGTGCATGTGCCAGCCAGCCGATGCGCTTGACGATCTCCGCGACGCCTTGCAGCATCATCAGCATGAACCCGAGAGGGAGCATGAGCATGGCCGGCCAGCGTTGCAATCCTCCGGCATTGGCCGAGCCTTCGTTATTCACGAACATTCCCACGAAGAGCGGCCAGGAAAAGTAGAACATCAAGGCCATGACCGGCAGCAAGAAGCACGACAGGCCGAACAAGTCGATGTACACCCGGCGCCGGCTCGAAAAGCGCGCGTAGATCACATCCACGCGCACGTGTTCGTTCACCCGGAGTACCTGCGCCGCTCCCAGCATCACGCAGGCAGCGAACATGTACCACTGGATTTCGAGCCACGCATTCGAGCTGTAGTTGAAGGTGTAGCGCACGATGGCGTTGGCCGCGCTGATGAAGCACGCTAGAAACACCGCCCACTTCGCCGCGACGGCGAACTTGTCGGTGATCCAGTCAACCATGCGTGCGAAGGAGAGGAGAGCTTTCATCGCGCGGACTTCTCCGCGCAGAGGGGCCGGGGGCCGAACATTAAAAACGGCCCCCGTTACGTGATACAAGGCGCAGCGCGGTTTTTTCCATGGTGAACATCGATACTGGGTAACGCCAACCTTGCCGCACGTTCCAACCAGGGCACCGCCGCAAGCAGCCTATGAAGGCGGGCGATAGTATCCGAAAATTCCCGGTGCGCCGATGCGGACGCACGTGTGCCGCCGCCAAGACGGGCGCTCCTTTATTGGTGCCGGCCAGCGAGCGAGCATCGCTGGTGCATGGTATTTTCATTGGCTGGCAGTGCGAGTATTCCAACCCGCTGAGTTAGCACGCAATCGCCCCGGATTCCCGCGTGGCCCTGTTTTTGCGAAACGGCCGCGGTGCTAAGCACGATACCCCCACTTATTATTTCAATAACAGGACCTCTTCATGGATCACTCTTGCCAGTCCCATTCTCCGAATACGAGCGCTACATGAAACAGTTTTCGAAGTGCTTGGGTCATCGATTTTCCTTGAAAATTTCTGAATCGGGCAGTGTCACGCAAACTCGGGTCTGCATTGTAAGTTGCGGTGATTGCGTCCATCGCCTTCACCCACGAGCGGTTTTATGGAACAATGGCCTCGGCAAATTACGGCCTTGGGTGATTAAATGATTGACCGAGATGGCTATCGCCCAAATGTCGGCATCGTCTTGGCGAATGCCAGGAACGAGGTGTTTTGGGGCAAAAGGGTTAACGAGCACGCGTGGCAATTTCCGCAAGGAGGTATCAAGGCAGGCGAGGCTCCCGAGCAAGCGATGTACCGGGAGCTTATGGAAGAGGTAGGTCTTAGCCCGCACCATGTTCAGATTTTGGCGCGGACTCGGGGATGGCTGCGTTACGACGTGCCGTCCCATTGGGTGAAGCGCGACTGGCGGGGCAACTACCGGGGGCAGAAGCAAATCTGGTATCTGTTGAGGCTGGTGGGTCACGATAGCGACGTGTGTTTGCGCCGCAGCCCAAAGCCTGAATTCGATGCGTGGCGCTGGAGCGAGTACTGGGTTGCGCTGGAAAGCGTGATCGAGTTCAAGCGCGACGTGTACCAGAGGGCGCTGATGGAACTTTCCCATCATCTTCCAGGCGTGCGCGGGAAACCGGCCGCGGCCGCCGGCAGTTAATACAGGGTTTCGGGACAGTTCCTGAAATCTCTCAAGCGAATGCGACCGGAGGCGAGCTTGCCGCTTCCGGCCCGCAGTCTTCCCTAAGTAGCACGATGAAGGGGCGCTCCTGCTCCTCCCAGAAGGCGCTGGCGTCGCGCAATATTTCCAGGGTCATCCGGTAGCTTTCGGAATCCTCCGTCCACAGGCGTTGCAGGCCTTCCACGAGGAGCACCCAGCGTAGCCCAGGAAGCCACGATAGATCCATCAGGCAGTCGGTAAGCGCATCCCAGTTCTCGCCGAAATAGGCCGGCAACTGAAAAACTTGCTTGGCCGCTTGCATCAGGGCGGCCTTGCCTCCAATCTCGCGGCAATCCAGGTTCAGGAATTGGTAACCACGGGCGTGCGCCTGCAATGCCACCATATCCGTATCCGTATCGCTGGCGCCTTCGAGGAGGAAAAGGCCCGACTCTCCGGAGTCGAGGAGCGTACCCAGGCTAGATTTCATAGGCGTATTTCATTGGATGATTCGCCTGAAACTTCGGTAGTGATCCTGCGTGTAGTAGTACTCCGTGCGCTGGCCGGCCACGATACGCCGGGCGCCCCGGTGCGCAACGCCCGGCGTGGGTACGGTGTATTCCCGGTAGTAGTTGCGCGGTTTGGGCGGCAATAGGCGCTCCCGGTTTTGAAATAACACGCCGTCGCGAGCATACGGGAAGGGGCCTCCTGCCTCGATCAAACGCAGGGTTGCCTGGGCTTCGCGCGGCAGCTCCGCCACGCGAATGACACCGAACCCATCCGCCCCTTCCCAAGCGTCGGGGCTGGAGAGCGCAGCCAGGGCCGCGCAGATTAGAACGAAGGCGCGAAACAACATCCCTAGAGTTCAAGCACGATCTTCCCGATGTGGGAGCTGGACTCCATCATGGTGTGCGCGTCACAAGCGCGATCCAGCGCGAAGCGGCGGTAAATTTGGGGTTTCACCTTGCCTTGCTCGATGAGCGGCCATACGCGCTGCAATAGCGTTGCCGCGATTGCCGTCTTGAATTCCGCCGAGCGCGGACGCAAGGTGGATCCCGTGATGGTGAGGCGCCGGCGCAGTACATCGTTGAAATCCACCTCGGCCTTGCTCCCGCCCAGGAAGGCGATGATGGACATCCGTCCATCGTCCGCCAAGCAGCTTAGCTGGCGCTGAATATAGGTGCCAGCCACCATATCCAAGATCACGTCCACGCCGCGGCCCTGGGTGATGGATTTGACGACTTCGGCGAAGTCCTCCGTTTTGTAGTTGATGGCGCGTTCCGCTCCCAAGGATTCGCAGGCCGCGCATTTTTCCGCCGATCCCGCCGTGGCGAACACGCGGTGCCCCATGGCACGGGCGATTTGAATGGCGGTGACGCCTATCCCGCTGGAGCCGCCTTGCACGAGCAAGCATTCTCCGGCGGCGAGCCGTGCGCGCTCGAACACGTTGATCCAAACGGTGAAGACAGTTTCCGGCAAGGTGGCTGCTTCCGTGAGCGTGAGCCCCTTGGGAATGGGCAGGCAATGACCGGCGGGTGTGGCGCAATATTGCGCATAGCCCCCGCCAGGCGTGAGGGCACACACTTGGTCGCCAGTCTTCCATTGGCTCACACCGGGGCCCACCTGCACGATGGTGCCCGCCACTTCCAATCCAGGCAGATCGGAGGCGCCAGGCGGAGGCGGGTAGAGCCCCGCGCGCTGAAAGCAATCGGGGCGGTTCACGCCCGCGGCGGCCACCTGAATCATGACCTCTCCGGCCTTGAGCACGGGAAGCGGGCGTTGCGCTGGGCGCAGAACCTCCGGGCCGCCGGGTTGGGAAATTTCCACGACGTGCATCGAATTGGGGAGCGGCATGGGACCACCTGGGTGAGGAAAGCGGGGGGTTATAGCACCCGCTTACAGGATGACACAAGCCCGGGCACCAGCCGCGTCCGTCTATTCAGATCTTAGGGCTACCGCCGTTAATTCGGTGACCTAGGCAAGCGCCCCACAAAAGCGGTAGATGGGTTTGCTTCCACCCACTTTCCATTCACCTTTGCGCGGCTTGGCTGCGTCACGTATCCCCCATGGAGACGACTACTCAGAACCCCAGCGGAAGATTTGCCATGCGTTTGCGCGGGTGCTACATCGCACTGGCGGCCGGGCTTGCCATTCTTCCCCTTGCGTTGATCGTATTGAGGGCACCTCTAATAATTCAGCATTGTAGAGTAGTGTGTATGGAATCGATGTGATAAAAAGCCTCGAAGCGCAAAGTGATCCCGAGGCCGATGAAGAAAGACAAACGCAGGAAGCAACCCAAACCCAAGCAGCCTGGATTCTTCGATGTACAAGAGCGCGCCGAGCAACTCACTCGGATGGGAGAT
>SHXO01000115.1 GCA_009693245.1 Betaproteobacteria bacterium
TAAGTTTGATACAAAGCCAGTGAAGAGGCTCGCAAAACGCCTTGAAAGTCGCGAAATAACCCGACTGAAGGTCACCTGGCCGAGAATGAAACTCATTTCGCTAACGCGGTAAGAGATCCGTCGTAGAAAAGTGATTATTAGAGGTGCCCTAAAGGTGGATTTACCCCGAAAACTTGTTAGCGATTGAAACTGAGTGCCTTTAACTTCCTTCGCGTCCTTGGCGGTCAAGTGCTTTTTTATTGAGTGTTCCAAAATACATGACAGGACTTCCATGGAAGGCCGTTTCCCTCATCCCCACCCTTCTCCCGTGGGGAGAAGGGCTTTTTTGCTTCCCTCTCCCGCCGGGAGAGACGCCACGGCACGCGCGTCGCGAATTGCGGCCATGAACCTGTAGTGGCGTCTCTTCCCTCATCCCCATCCCTTCTCCCGCGGGGAGAAGGGAGCGTCGTGCTCCCCGCCCGAGCGGGGAGGTTCATGGGCAGGGACTGAGGGTGATGGAGAATATGTCCTGAATTACGAAAAGATCAATAGGTTCATACCGACCAACAGGCCATTCGCATGTTCAATCAATCTCCACCACAGCTTGGCAATCAGTTTGACGATGATCCCGTGCTGCGCAGCTATCTTGCGCGCGCTTTGCCCCCGGAGGTGTACGGAAGCATCGAGTCCGAATTGAAGGAGATGGGCGCGATGACGGGCGGTCCTCTCTACCAGTTCCAGCTCGCCGATCGCAAGAGCGAGCCAGTGCACACGCCCTGGGACGCCTGGGGTAACCGCATCGACCAGATTGAACTGACTCCTCTGTGGCGGGCGGCGGAGCCGCTGGCTGCGCGCAGTGGGTTGATTGCCATCCCCTACGAACGCCAGCATGGTGCGTGGTCGCGCGTGCACCAGTTCGCGCTGGTCTATCTGTTCACGCCTTCGACGGACGTCTATAGCTGTCCGCTGGCCATGACCGACGGCGCCGCGCGCACTTTGTCCATCAGCGGAAATCAAGCGCTCGCCGAGCGTGCGTTGCCGCATATGACTTCCCGCGATCCCAAGCAGTTCTGGACGAGCGGGCAATGGATGACGGAGAGCACCGGTGGCTCAGACGTAGGACTGTCTGAAACGACTGCGCGGCAAGACAGCGACGGCCGCTGGCGGCTCTACGGTCGCAAGTGGTTCACCTCTGCCATAGGTAGCCAGATGGCGCTGACGCTGGCCCGGCCCGATGGCAATCCGCGAGGCGGGAAGGGGCTGGCGTTGTTCTATCTCGAAGTACGCGATGAAGCGGGAAAATTGAACGGCATCGCGGTGAATCGTTTGAAGGACAAACTCGGCACGCGTAAGGTCCCGACGGCGGAGTTGACCCTCGATGGTGCCATCGCCACACCAGTCATCGGCTTGGGCGATGGCGTGAAGAACATTGCGCCGATGCTCAATGTGACACGCACGTGGAACAGCGTGACCAGCGCCGCCTACATGCGGCGAGCGATTGCGCTGGCGAGGGATTATGCGAGCAGGCGTTTTGCCTTTGGATCGATGCTTTCCGAGAAGCCACTGCATCTTGAAACCTTGGCGGGAATGCAAACGGAGTTCGAGGCCGCGTTCCACCTCACATTCTTTCTGGTGGAGTTGTTGGGCAAGACGGAAGCAGGTGCCGCGTCTGAAAGCGAAGGGGAACTGCTACGCTTGCTGACACCCATCGTGAAACTCACCACGGCCAAGCAATGCGTGGCGGTATGCAGCGAAGCGCTGGAATGCTTCGGTGGCGCGGGTTATGTGGAAGATACCGGATTGCCCGCGCTGTTGCGCGATGCGCAAGTGCTTCCCATATGGGAAGGTACGACCAATGTGCTCGCGCTGGATGCGTTGCGCGCCGCCCATGGCGGCAATGCCTTGCATTCCATGGTGGCGGAGGTTGCAGCCATCGCGGGAAAGATGCGCGATTCAGATCTGAAATCGGCAGTGACTCAAGCGCGGGAGATGATGGAAAGCGCACGGCGCATGGTTGCCCACGCGCCAAGCGGCGAACAGGAGCGCAACGCGCGGCGCATCGCTTTGACGCTGGGCCGTTCCCTCGCATTGGCCTTACTGTGCGCGCAGGCGCAGTGGTCCCTTGATTCCGGGCAAGAACCATCGTCCACGGCGGCCGCGCGGCGCTTCCGGATAGCGGATCTTGGCGGCGGGCTAGTGTAGTGCTTCGCTCTTAATGGCACTTAAGTTGAAGAATCAGAAAGCCTGGGATTGGGGCAAAAGTGGCGAAAACGAGCCTGCGAGTTTCGAGGTACGGCCAATCGGTCACAGACAAGGCGCAAACCGCAGCGAGGTTGAACACCTCGCGAGGATTTGCAACGAAGTATGGGGCCGATTCTCGCCATCTTTTGTGCCGTTAAGAGTGAAGCACTACACTAGGCGCTTAGGGTGCCACGCAGCGCATCGGTGAAGCGCCGTGCGGACGCGGCGACTTGCGCTGCTGTGTTGCCTGCCTTGTACAAAGCCGAGCCCAGTCCGAAGCCGTTGGCGCCGGCATCCAAATAGCCGCGCATGTTTTCCGGTGTGATGGAGCCCACGGGGAAGATCAAAGTCTCTCGCGGCAACACCGCTCGCATTGCCTTCAAGACTGGTGGCGGGTTGGCTTCGGCGGGAAATAGCTTGAGGCCATCGGCACCTGCTTCGAGCATGGCGAAGGCCTCGGTGGGCGTGGCAAAACCAGGTAGCGCGGAGAGGCCTAGCTGCTTCGCCCGGCGCACGATGCGCGCATCCGCGTGCGGCATGACGATGAGCCTCCCAACGGCCTGCGCGACGCGATCCGCTTGGCTTTCCTGAAGAACGGTTCCCGCGCCAATGATCGCGCGATCAGAGAGCGCACCGGCGAGAATCCGAATGCTGTCGAAGGGCTGGGGAGAATTGAGCGTGACCTCGATCAGAGTGAAACCCGCACCGGCGAGCGCGGTGCCAATGTCCAGAACTTCGCTGGGTTTCACGCCGCGCAGGATCGCGATGAGAGGACAGCGGCCCACGGCTTCCTGAAAAGTGAGCATGTTCAGTTCAAGTGTTGCGACAGAAGGTGGAGGCCGCGCACGCCTGACTCAGGATCCAGAGCGCTCGATGTGGTACCGAATGCCGCGCATGCGCTGGAGTACAGCGTATTCAGCGCGGCCGAGCCCAGGATGTATACATGCGCTTCCGGTGCGCTCTCCAGCGCGGCTTTCAATTCGTGGCCGATCAATATCCCGGACAGATACGAGGCCGATTCAGCCGCGGAGATCTCGCCAAACAATGCCCGCGCGCGCACGCCGAACAAATGGTGCAAGAGACCGCCCTTCTCTTTCGCTCGCGATAGGCCCGCGGAGAAGGACGCTGCGTCCGTTGCATCCTCTTGCATCATGCGCGCGAGGATGCTGTGCTGCTTTAGCACGGCGAAAACTTCACCCGTCATGTGGGTGGCGAACCGAACGATCTTGCCATCGCGCACTTCCACCCATTTGCTATGGGTACCAGGAAGGCAGACCAGACCCGATCCATTAGGCATGAATTCCAAGGCTCCAAGGATCTGCATTTCCTCGCCACGCATGACATCGCGGGTGTCCGCGGCGTCGTGCCCGCATACTCCGGGGGCGATCCAAATCTGGTGATTTTTCCAGTGCACCGCTCTTAGCTTGGAGGCGATCTCGGAAAATCCCGCGGGACACTCGCAGTAGGGCGCCTCGGCCCAGCCTTGGCGGGATCCGATCATGCCGCTCATCAGCACTGGCTTTTCACCTGCCTCCAGCCACTCACCTATCTGGCTGGCCAAGGTCTCGCCGAACTTGCCGTCGGTCACGTGGAGAATTCCAAGTGCCGCGGTGCGTTTGTCCGTGACACGACCATCCACGCCTAAGCGGTAGGCGCGAAAACTGGATGTACCCCAGTCCACCGCGATCATTGGCTAACCCGCCTCCCCCAGCTCCCGTTAACGCGCGCCGTCCTTCGTTCTAAGCCGCCAATCCAATTCCCTGAACCCTTGCGCGGAAGGGTCGTCGCGCATGTCCGATCCGCCGCGCACGAAAAATAATAGGGCGGCGATTTCCATGGCGCGGAATAGATCGTCGGGGGTGAAGTATTGGCTCGGTCCCACACGTCCTTGATGGAGCAGCGTGGCGAACAACCACACCACGGCACCGGCCACTATCCACTGGGCGTGCGGAAGCTTCCACGTCCAGGCGCCGTAGGTACACAGCACCAATAGCAGCAAGGCGCTCAGAGCGCAATCGTAGACCGCCAGATCGAAGCTCTGCTTATATCCGAGAAAGACGAGGAGGGCGGCGAGCTTTACGGCCGTCACTGCTAGGGCGGCCGTGCGTATGCGGCCTACGCCGTAGGCAATGATCACTCCGCATAGCAAAAGCCCATTGGAGAGCAAGTGCAAGGCGATGGATAGGCGCCAGAGCATTTCCACGGCTTCTCCTGGAACGATGAGAAGCGCGATCTGGCGGTAGAGCATTCCAAGCATCGTTGCGCCGCCCAGCGCCGCCACGGCGCTCGCCCACAACCATACGCATAGTTGTTGGTTCGCTTGTGCCGTGCGCCCAAGCCGCCATGCAAATAGAGCCGCGAACACGGCCAGCGCAAGATCGACCGCAAAGCTCATGACTTAGTTCAATCCAGCAACGTAGTGGGCCAGGTTCTCGATATCGTCATCGGAGAGACCCCTGGAGACGCTGGTCATATTACCTGCATCGTTGGTGCGGTTACGAGCGCGAAAATCCCTGAGTTGCTTCACGATGTAATCGTAGTGCTGGCCCCCCACCCGGGGAATCTCGTTCTGCCCTGAAAACCCGCCCAGGTGGCACATGGTGCAAAGGGCCGCATCGGCCACCCCCTTGCCCTTGGCGGCCTTGGCGGCATCGGCATTGAAATTGTTGCTCTTTGGCTTACGCGCCGCGAAGTAGTCAGCGAGGGCGCGCATGTCTTCCTTGGATAGATTCGCCGCCATAGGCGACATGAGCTGGTCTTTTCGCCGGCCTTCCTTGTAGTCTTTGAGTTGCAGGTAAAGGTACCTGCTGGTTTGGCCCGCCAATATCGGATAGGCGCCGCTCTGCGAGTTGCCTTCATCGCCATGGCAGGCGATGCAGGCGCTGACTTTTTCCTTGGCTTGCGCGGAGGAGTCCGCTGCGGCGATGGTAAGCGGTTCATCCTCTCTTGCCGCGGGCTGGGTTGCGCTTCCCCCGGCTTGCAAGTGTGTTGAGAATAACAACGCGGCGAATGCCGTAACTTTTTTCATCTGTAGGACTCTCCGCTCCTGAAAAAGCAAGGGCCACGCCCAGGATGTCTGGGGTGGCCCTTGGGTGAGACTGAAGCTTATGGTATAGCGAACACGATGATGTTGTTGCCGCGCTTGTAATCCAATTGCGTGTTTCCTCCCGCGGCGACGGCGATGTACTGCTTGCCATCCACGGTATAGGAAGTGGGAGGTGCATTCACACCTGCCCCGCAATTGAAGGACCAGAGTTTCTTGCCGTTGCGGGCATCGAAGGCGCTGACCATGCCATTGCCTTCGCCATTGAACACCAAGTTACCCGCCGTGGCCAGCACACCGCCGATCAGCGGTTGATCGGTGTCCACTTGCCATGCAATCTTGCCGGTGTCGAGGTTCACCGCGGCAAGACGTCCCCACTGCTTCTCTCCTGGAATGACCTTGAAGGCACCGCCCAGCCACAGCTTGCCGCCCGGATATTCGGAGGCTTCCACGTGATAGGTCATAGGCTGGTGCAAGTTGGCCGCGTAAACCATGCGCAGTTTCGGGTTGATGGCCATCGGAGACCATTCCACGCCGCCATTGGCGCCGGGCAACATGCGCGCGCCGTCGGCCGTGGGTAGTACCCACATGTTCTCTTGCGGAATCATCGCGTCGGAGAAGCGAATCAAGGACAGGTCGTTGCGGTTATGCACGTACACATGGCCGGTCTTGCCGCCGTGAATGGCCACGGGCGCCATCTTACCGCTCTTGTCCTTGGCTTCCGTCAGGATAACGGGGCTCACTGCATCCAGATCCCAAACATCGTGTGCGATGTACTGGAAGTGCGCTTTATAGGCGCCGGTGTCCAGATCGACAGCGACGATGGAGTTGGTGTACAGGTTGTCGCCAGGCCGAATGGCCCCATACAAGTCGGGGGAGGGGTTGCCCGCCACGAAGTACACGGTCTTGGTCTTGCGATCCACCGCGGGAGTCATCCATACGCCGCCGCCCAAGGTCTGGTAGAAGCCCCCGCCGCGCTCGGCCAGCATTTTCTTTTCCGCCGCGATGTCACGCAGCATGTTGCGGCCGGTGGCATCGTGGGTGGCCCACGCGCCTTCGTGGCCCTTCTCGGGAATCGAGTAGGCAGTCCAGATGAGCTTGCCGCTCTTGGCGTCGAAGGCCTTGACGAAGCCGCGCACGCCATACTCGCCACCATTGGTACCGATCAATACTTTGCCGTCCACGACCACGGGCGCCATGGTTTCGGAATATCCCAGCTCGGGATCGGCGATCTGCGTTTCCCAGGCGAGCTTGCCGGTCTTGGCGTCGAGGGATACGAGCTTGGCATCCAGAGTACCCATGAAGACGTGGCCATCCGATATGGCGACTCCGCGATTGTTGGGGCCGCAGCAATAGGTGGTGACCGGCCCCATCTTGTGCTTGTAATGCCAGAATTTCTTGCCCGTGACGGCGTCCAAGGCGTAAACGTGATTGTACGAGGTGGTGATGTACATCACGCCGTTCATGACGATAGCGGAGGTCTCCATGGACTCCTTCACTTCCGTCTGAAAGACGAATGCCGGCTTTAGCTTGTGCACGTTGCCAGTATTGATCTGGTCCGCGGGATAGAAGCGCGAGTTGGTGTAGGACATATTGGAATGCAGCCAATTGTTCTTATCGTTTTCCGAGGCATTCAGCATGGACTGGGATACAGGCGCCAATTTCGGCGACATTGGGTTACTGGCAGTGGTAGTACCAGCGCCTTGAATCTCTCCCGCAACCACGCTGCCTGCCGCCGAAAGTAACGCGGCCAGCGTGAGTAGTTTGAGTTGGCGTGACTTCATGGAGTCTCCCGTTGATCTTGAAAGGAGTTGAAATGGACTGCGTCTTATAGGCCGGTATCACTCGGCATTTTGCAGCCATGCCAGCGTACCACGGCGGCGCGACTATAATCGCGCCGCCTTAATTGTTCAAGCCGCACCTGCGCGGTAGATGCATCGTCATGGTAAATAGGTATTTCTTTCTGCTTGTGGCCTGCGCGCTGCCCATGATTTCCTTTGGGAACGCGGATGAGCTGGGCTGGAATGCGCAATTGATCGAGTTCGCCAAGAAAGGCGATGGTGAGCGTGCGAGGCGCGCGCTCGCCGCCGGGGCTCATCCCAACTCTCGCAATCGGAAGAGCGAAACAGCGCTTTTCTTGTTTTCTAAGGCGGGTAACTTGGAGCTAGTCAAGACGCTGGTGGAAAAGGGGGCCGCTGTCGATCTACCCACGCTGGATAAAGTAACCCCCTTGATGGCCGCGGTGTACGAGAACAGACCCAGCGTGGTGGCCTATCTACTGGAGCATGGCGCCAGCACCAGTGCTGCGGACCAGCTTCAGCGCACCGCGATGGTTTATGCGGTGACGGGGCCCTGCACGCCATGCGGGAGTTTGCTGCTGGCCGCGGGAGTGGATGTGAACGCCGTGTATCACCACCAATTAACGGCTCTCATGTGGGCAGCTGGCAGCGGAAGCGCCGAAGCCGTGAAGTTGCTGATGTCCCGCGGCGCTAATGCCTGGCTAAAGGATGATCGCGGCAAGACAGCTTTGGATATCGCACGCGAGGCGGGTAAAAAAGACGTT
>SHXO01000116.1 GCA_009693245.1 Betaproteobacteria bacterium
ACAGCTTTGGCCTCCCTTGACGCGCTTCACCGCCAGTTGCTTGAACTCTGCCGTGTACTCCTGCTTTGGTAGCTTCTTCATCTTCAATCCCTCCAGTTCGTCCAGAATAAACTCCTACTCTTGGAAGACGAAATTTCGGGGGAAGCTCAGATGAATTCGCGCCGTCTGAACGCTTTCCGTGGTCATCGCTGCACTGCACAAGCGCCGTGGAGTAGGGCGCGCGAAAATGCATTCGGACGCGCGACGCGGTATTATTTCCCCGCCATGTCCTATACCCCGACCAACGAACGCCAGCTCATCGACGCCCTGGGCACCCAGCACGAGGTGGCAGCTTCCACGGCACGCGTCGTATCCTTGGTGCCGAGCATCACCGAATTACTGCTCGATCTTGGCCTTGGAAAACAGTTAGTGGGCCGCACGGGGTTTTGCATTCATCCGCGCGATGCCGTCAAAAAAGTGTCCAAGGTAGGCGGGACGAAGAGTATCGACGTGGCCAAGATTCGCCGTCTGGCCCCCACCCACCTCATCGCCAACATCGACGAAAACCCGCGAAGCGTGGTGCAAGAACTCGCCAAGTTCGTTCCCCATGTGGTGATCACGCATCCCATCGTCCCCGAGGACAATCTGAAGCTCTACCGCCTCCTGGGTGGCATTTTCTCGCGCGAGGATGAAGCGCAAGCCCTGGCGGAGAAATTCCGGGCTGCGCTCGCGGAGGTGCGTTCCGCCAGCGAGGCCTGGGGGCGCCAGCAGGTGATCTACCTAATCTGGAAATCGCCCTGGATGACTGTATCGCGCGACACCTATATCTCGCGCATGCTGGCGGCCGTGGGCTGGGACACTTTCGAGGTGAGGAGTGACGCCCGCTATCCGACCATAGAGCTCACCGCGGAGCAACTGCGCAGCGTGAGTTTCGTGCTGTTTTCCACCGAGCCCTACTCCTTTAGCGAGCGCCATCTGGTGGATCTCCTGGACACCATGCCGCTCGGACAAAAGACGCGCTGCGCCTTGATCGATGGCTCCATGACCTCCTGGTATGGCAGCCGCGCGGTGAAAGGCTTGGCCTACTTAAGGGATTTTCGCCGCGGCCTCCTGTGAAGTTGGGTCCCAGTGAGGCTGCGAAGCTTCATGCCCCCTTCAAATGCGCCCGAAGCATCCACGCGGTCTTTTCGTGTTGCGCCATCAAACCCACCAGGAAGTCCGCCGTCGCGGCATCGCCATATTCCTCGTCGCAAGCGGCGGCACCGGCCCGAAGGGTTCAGATGATGGCTTCGTGATCCGCCAACAGCGCCTATAGCATGGCCGTTTGGCTTTGGGTATTCACGGCCGTCTCTGGGAGGCTGGTAAGCGTGGCGTACTCGCCAAGGGTGGCAACCGCTTTCCCGCCCAAGGCACGCGCGCGCTCCGCCACTTCGTCGATGGTCTCGTCAAGCGCCTCGTATTGGCCCTCGAAGAACTTGTGCAGTTCGCTAAAGTTCGGAGTCTCCACGTTCCAGTGGAAATTGCGCGTTTTCACGTAGAGCACGAACTCATCGGCGAGGAGTTTGTTGAGCAAGTCCGCCACTGCTTTCCGGTTGCTGTCGTCGATTCCGATATTGATGGTCATGATCGCTATCCTTTCCAGTTAAGAGATTTCTTCAAGCCGCTTTTCTTGCCCATTGCTCCAGGGCTTGAGCGCCGCCGATGTATTGGCCGTTGATGAAAATTTGAGGAACCGTCCGAGCACCCGCGATTGCGCCCACAACCTTGCCGCGTACGTTGTGCGCCAAGAGGACCTCGGCGTAGTCGTAGCCCCATTCTGCCAGGAGTGACTTGGCTTTCGCGCAGTACCCGCAGCCTTCCCGCGTGAAGATGACGGCTTGGTCCGGTTTCTTCGTCTTTGGGTTGATGTAATTCAGCATGGTGTCCGCGTCCGACACCTCGAAGGGATCGCCCGGCTTCTCGGGCTCGATGAACTGTTTCTGAATCACGCCGTCCTTCACCAACATGGAGTAACGCCAGGAGCGCTTGCCTAGCCCCAAGTCCGATTTGTCCACCAGCATGCCAAGTTTCTCGGTGAACTCTCCGTTGCCATCGGGGATCAGGGTGATGTGCTCGGAGGCTTGTTCCTTTGCCCATTCGTTCATCACGAAGCCGTCGTTGACCGAAAGGCACAGGATCGAATCCACGCCATTGGCGAAAAACGCGGGCGCCAGTTCGTTATAACGCGGCAAATGCGCGGATGAGCAGGTGGGCGTGAAGGCGCCAGGCAGCGAGAACACCACCACGGTCTTGCCTTGGAACAGATCTTCGGTGGTGACGCTCTTCCATTCGTTGTTCTCTCGCACGCGGAAAATAACGCTGGGAACGCGCTCGCCTTGTTTACCGTGCAGCATGATTTTCTCCTTCAGGTTGAGTTAGGGAAACATCCACGGAATGCAGTCTACGGTTGGACTTATTAGCAATCCAATTGATTGTTGTGAAGTGTCTGATAAGATAATCTAATGACCCTGCCCTGTCGTTTTCAGCCTGCATGACACTCAACGAACTACGCTACGTGGTTGCCGTGGCGCAAGAGAGAAACTTCCGCAAGGCGGCGGAGAAGTGCTTCGTGACACAACCAGCGCTGAGCTTGGCGATACAGAAGCTGGAGGAGGAGCTTGGCCTGAAAATTTTCGAGAGGGGCAAAACCGAAGCCAGCGTGACAGCGCTCGGCCAGCAAGTGGTGGAGCAAGCGCAGCGGGTGCTCGAGGAAGCAGCCAAGGTGAAGGAGATCGCGAGCCAAGGCAAGGATCCGCTGCTAGGCACGTTTCGCCTGGGGGTCATCTTTACCGTGGGGCCTTATTTACTTCCTTCCTTGATTCCCGCCTTGCACAAGCTGGCACCGCGAATGCCCTTGGAGATCGAGGAGAACACCACGGCCCACCTTGAAGCGCTGCTTCGCAACGGCAAGCTCGATGCCATCATCGTCGCCTTGCCCTTCGGCGATTCTGGCATTGCCACGCTGCCGCTCTACGATGAACCGTTCGGCGTAGCCGTTCCCATGGAGCATCCCTGGGCCAAGAAGAACTTCGTAAAGCCGAAGGAACTCTCGAAGGAGCGCGTGTTGCTGCTCAACTCCTGGCATTGCTTCGCCAATCAAGTGGTGGAAGCTTGCCCGGAGCTCTCGCGCCGGCCCGGCGATGTTCAGCAAGGCAACTCACTGGAAACCATTCGCGGCATGGTGGCCTCCGGGTTGGGTATCACGGTACTGCCATGGTCGGCCTGCACGGACCGCTTCCAGAGCAAACTCATCCGTGCAATACCCTTCACCAACCCCGCCCCCAGCCGCCGGATAGCGCTCGCCTGGCGCCGGAGTTACGCACGCGGGAAAGTCATTGAGGTCTTGTCCAAGGCTATCTGGAATCTGAAACTGTCCGGAGCCGAAATGATCGCGCCCGGTTAATTCGTATCCCGGCTTCGATGTGCCGCGCTACTCCGCGCGGATGCCGGCGTCCTTGATGACCTTACTCCAACGCGCCGTGTCGGATCGAATCACCGCGGCAAAAGCGTTGGGCGAATTACCGAGGGCTTCGGCGCCCAGGGCGTGCAGGCGGGCGGAGATATCCGTTGCGCGAACCGCGAGGGCGAATTCGGTTTGAAGCTTGTCCACGATGGCCTGTGGCGTATGGGCCGGCGCCGCCACGCCAATCCAGTTGGTGACTTCAAAGCCCGGTAGCGTTTCCACCGCCGCCGGCAGTTCGGGCATCAACACGGAACGTTGCTTGCCCAGCACCGCGATGGCCCTGAGCTTTCCGGCCTTCACGTAGGGCAGAGCCATGGCCATGGTATCGAAGGATAGTTGTACCTGCCCGCCCGCCAAATCGGTGTAACTGGGCGCGCTGCCCTTGTACGGGATATGCATCATCTTCACTCCGGCCAGGCGGTTGAACAACTCGCCCGCCAAGTGCGGCGCCCCGCCGGAACCACTCGAAGAAAAATTCAGTGGCGTGGTCTTGGCGAGCGCGATAAGTTCTCCGAGGGTATTAGCGCGCACGGAAGGGTGCACGACCAGCACATGTTCCAGCGACACTAGTTGTGTAACAGGCACGAAATCTCGCTGAATATCGAAGGGCAAGCGGTATAAGCTGGGGTTCGCGGTGAAATTTCCCATGGACCCGGCGATGAGCGTGTACCCATCCGGTGCGCTCTTGGCCACCGCATCGAACCCGATGACCCCGTAGGCGCCCGCCCGGTTCTCCACGATGAATTGCCGTCCTAGATTCTCGCTCAACCTTTGCGCGACGATGCGCGCTACTACATCCGTGGTTCCCCCGGCGGGAAACGGGACCACGAGGCGCACGGGCTTGCTCGGAAAGGTCTGCGCGTTTGGCGCTCCGCCCGCCACCACGAGTAACGCGATGCAAAGCCACCCCCGCATCACCGGCGCTTTGCTCATTTACTTCGGCGTACGTTTCTTCTTCGTCTGGCCCGTGAGGAATTTGCGCGAGGCTGCCACATCGATCAACGGATGTATCTCGAAAGTGGCCGGGATGATCTGCGCCCATTCATTCAACAGACGGTGCAAAGTTTCGTTGGAGTCCACGTCGAACACCGCGACGGCGCCGCGGCCCGTGCGCGCGTAGGTCCACTTGGCCAAGCCGCTCTTGAGGTGAGGGCTGATCCAATTCCAGAAGCTCTGTCTCGACTTGACCATGGTGGAGGGTTTCTCCGGCCGGGGGGTACTGACGATAAGAAACAGCATCGCTACTTATCCTTTGCTGGCGTGTGGGCCGGTGAAGCAGCGGCTTGCGCATCCAACCGAAACTTTGCATAAGAGCCCGGCGCGTCTTCAAGAACCTTGAGTTTTCCCTTGCCGGGAATGCGCGCGGCCACCTTGTCGCCGGCGTAACCCGCGACCCACTTGCTCCACGCCGGCCACCACGAGCCCTCGTACTTTTGCGTCGAGGCGAGCCAGTCATCAGCTCCGGAAGGCAGTTTATCGTTGGTCCGGTAGTGGTACTTATTGGCGGCGGGCGGGTTGACGATTCCCGCGATGTGCCCCGACCCGCCGAGAATGAAATTCACCGGGACGGGCAGCGCCTTGGCGCCCATGTAAGTGGATTTCCATGGCGCGATGTGATCTTCGATGGCGGAGATGAAGCAGGCCGGCGTCTTGATCTTGTTCAGGTCGATGGATTGTCCTCCCAACTCGATGCCGCCTGGCTTCACCAGCAGATTGTTGATGTACATATTGCGCAGGTAGAACGTGTGCATCTTGGCCGGCATGCGCGTGGAATCGGAGTTCCAGTAAAGCAGATCGAAGGGGAACGGATCCTTACCCAGAAGGTAGTTATTGATGACAAAAGACCAGATCATATCGTTGGCTCGCATCATGTTGAAGGTGCTGGCCATCTCCGAACCCTCGAGATAGCCGCCGCGCTCCCGCATCTTCTTCTCGATGTTCTTGAGCGAGGGCTCGTCGACGAATACGCCCAACTCGCCCGGCTCCTGAAAATCGATCATGGCGGTAAAGAACGTCGGGCATTTCACGCGCATGTCTTTTTTTGCCGCCAAATAAGCCAAGGCGCAGGCGAGCAAGGTGCCTCCCAAGCAGTAGCCGATGACGTTGGCCTCGCGCTCTCCGGTGGTTTTTCCATGGCGCCGAGCGCGGCCAAGGGACCCTCGAACATGTAGTCTTCGAAGCTCTGTTTGCGTGCCGCGCATCCGGATTCACCCAGGAGATCACGAACACCGTGTGCCCTTGAGCCACGGCATAACGGATGAAGGAATTCTTCTCGCGCAAATCCAGGATGTAATACTTGTTGATCCAAGGCGGGATGATGAGCAGCGGCGTCTTGTGGGCTTGCTGCGTGCTGGGCGTGTATTGAAGCAACTGAACCAGATCGTTCTGATACACCACCTTGCCAGGCGTGGTGGCGACGTTCTCGCCCATCGTGAAGGCCTTGGGATCGGTCATGCTGATGGCCAATTGCCCGCCGCCGCGTTCCACGTCTTGCAGCAGATGATTCAACCCGTCGAGGAGATTCTTGCCACCGCTCTCCAGGGTGGCCTTGAGCACCTCGGGGTTCGTGAGCGCGAATTGGTGGGCGCTAGCGCGTCGACGAACTGGCGCGTGAAGAAGCGTACCTTGCGCGCCGTTTGCGCATCCAGGCCTTCCACCCCGGCCACGGTGCTTTGGATATTCTCCGCCGCCACCAGATACGATTGTTTGATGTAGCCGAACAAGAAATTGTTCTGCCATAGTTCGCTCTTGAATCGCGTATCGCTTTTGTCCGGGGTGCTGGCCTTCGCGCCCTGCCCAAAGAATTTCTGCACAGCGTCTTGCCAGACATTCATCTGCGCTTGCCACATGCGGGAATGAGCCTCGGCAAGTTTCACCGGATCCGCCCACATCTTATTGGCCAGTTCGGCGAAGGCAGGCATGACTCCCACGTCGTCGCTGGCGGCAGTGGCTTTGCCCTCCTTCAGGCGGTTCAGATAAGCGTTGGCGATGTTCTGGCTACGCTGGGCGATCTCCGCCAAGGACTTGGCAAGAGCTTCCGCATCGGGCGCGCCGCCCGCTGAACTAGCCGGGGGTGAGTTACTCATGGTATGCCTCCTGGGCGATTAATTGGACCGCCGAAAACGGTAGACGCCGCTCGCGTCTTTCTCGCGCTGCAATTTGTCTTGGTGCCAAAGATAGTTGAGGTGGGCAATGGATTCTCCCATGGCGAAGAAGGTTTGGTGCGTGTCCAAGGGCCGCCGAAACAACACGGTAAGTAAATCGCTGGCCGTCGTCCAGTCGTGGCATTTCTCCATGACCTCTCCTAAGCGGTCCTCGTGGTGCCTATGCAGTTGCTCGATGCGCGCGTGCATCCCGAGGAAAGGCAATCCGTGGGAGGGCAAGGCAAGGGTATCCGCAGGCAAGGGCTTGAACAGATCGATGGAGTCCAGAAAGAGTTTCACCGGATCCGACTCGGGCTCTTGCGCCCACACACTGACGTTCGTGCTGATCTTGGGCAGCAACATGTCCCCTGAGATGAGTACACCGAGGGCATCGCAATACAAGGCGGCGTGCTCGGGCGAATGACCGTAGCCGAAAATCACGCGCCACTTGTGCTTGCCGGTGAGAATGACATCGTTGCCGTGTATGCGGCGGTATTGCGCTGGCGGCTCGTAAACTCCGCGCCGGTAAGAGTTGCCGCGCTGGTTCATATTCTCTTTTTTAGCCGGCTCCAGACCATGGGCCGAGAATAAATCGAGGGTTGGCTGCGTGCCGTGCCCGGAGGTCTCCGCGTACAGGGCATGGCCCGCAAGAAATTCCCCCTGGGGCATCCACAGCGTCACACC
Organism: Betaproteobacteria bacterium; assembly: GCA_009693245.1. Lineage (NCBI taxonomy): Bacteria > Pseudomonadati > Pseudomonadota > Betaproteobacteria > Betaproteobacteria bacterium. The sequence goes on from SHXO01000116.1 coordinate 7,309, forward strand.
GAACCGCTTCGTCAACCACCCCGCCAAGCCGAAGTGATCCGGGTGGCAATGGGTGACGATCACCCGCTTGATGCGCTGCCCGTGGCGCGTGAAGATCTTGTCCCAGGCTTCTTGCGTCACGGGCAAGTTCAGACCCGTATCCACCAGCGTCCAGCCGCCGCCGTCTTCCAGCATCCACAAATTGATGTGGTCCAAAGCGAAGGGCAGTGGCATGCGAAGCCAAAGGCATCCTGGAGCAACTTCGGTGGTTTGCCCCAAGGCCGGAGGCGCGGCAAAAGGGTAATCCAAAACGGAAGGGGCGGCAGCCACCTTGGCCAATGCGGATTTCATGTTCGAGAGCGCGCCTATGCGAAGCATGATGTTACCTTAAGGGCACCTCTAATAATCACTTTTCTACGACGGATCTCTTACCGCGTTAGCGAAATGAGTTTCATTCTCGGCCAGGTGACCTTCAGCCGGGTTATTTCGCGCCTTTCAAGGCGTTTTGCGAGCCTCTTCACTGGCTTTGTATCCAA
>SHXO01000117.1 GCA_009693245.1 Betaproteobacteria bacterium
TCGAAGAATCCAGGCTGCTTGGGTTTGGGTTGCTTCCTGCGTTTGTCTTTCTTCATCGGCCTCGGGATCACTTTGCGCTTCGAGGCTTTTTATCACATCGATTCCATACACACTACTCTAGAATGCTGAATTATTAGAGGTGCCCTTTATTCAAGTCGCGGTCCATGCCAGCGATGATCCAATGGTCCGGTGTCTCGATGCGCGGCCAGCGAAGCGTCTGGCCCTTGATGACTTCCACCGTGAGGCTCAGTTCGTTGAAGGCCGTTTCGATGGCCGTGAGGTTGATCTAGCCATTGCCTTGGGCCGCGTGCGAATCGCCCGACCACAGCAGCGCACCTTAGACTAAAACGGGAAGGAAAAGCGTGGTGCCCTCGGTGAGTTCGCGGATGTCCATGTTGCCGCCGAAGGCGGCCGGGCGGAACCGTGCTGTAGCGCCCGGGTTCGGCGCGCGCCACCCCGAGGATTCCGGGAAACGGCCGCAGCGGTATCTCGATGTCCGGCGAGAACTGGGTGGTCATCCTGCGCAAGTCGAAGTAGAAGTAGCGCACTTGCCACTCGGGAAACTCATCGGGGAATTGTCCGAGCTTGAGCGCGCCTGGCAGGTTCCAATTGGCCTCGTAGGTACGAGGAACTATTCGGTTGATGCGAATCTTCAGAACGTCACCTGGTTCGGCGCCTTCGATGTAAATCGGACCGGTGATGGTATGCGGGCCCCGGCCTGGATTGTCCACCCGCAGCTTGGTGATCTCCTCGATGCTGACTCCCGGAAGAATCTGGTTGGCGGCCGCCATCATCGTTTCCATCACCACCGTATCGCGGGACTGAATGGAGAGCACGGGCGCTTGTGCGTTATCGAACCATCACCACTGGGTGGTGTCCGGCGTTGCCGGAAGTATGTGGACCCGCCCCACCAACTGCTTCCGCGAGCGCTGCTTCAACAGCGCGAAAGCCTCGATGTCGCGCGGTAGCGCAACCACCGGCAGCGGAAGCGCGGACAGCGCCATGCAACTCGCGAGAAATTTTCGGCGCGGCATATCTTGCATCTTCCCTCCCATGAAATGACTGGCTCGGGCACAATAGTAGTTCATGTTCATCTATATCCACGGCTTCAATAGCTCTCCACAATCAACGAAGGCCCGGCAACTCAAAGCGAGACTCGAATCGCTGGGCCGGGGCGCTCAGTATTGGTGCCCGGCATTGCCAGACAGACCGGCCCAGGCCATGGCGCTTCTCGAATTCGAGGTTATGAAGCATAGGCCGGAAACGGTCACGCTGGTGGGTAGCTCTCTCGGGGGTTTCTACTCCACCTGTCTGGTGGAAAAACACGGCGTGCGCGCGGTGTTGTTGAACCCGGCCATCGTTCCGCACGAGGGATTGGAAGCCTATCTCGGTCCGCAAAAGAATCTCTACACCGGCGAGGCCTACGAGTTGACTCGCGAGCATTTGGCGGAACTGCGCACGTTCCATGTTCCCGAGCCTAAGCGCTTGGATAACTACTACGTCATGGTGGCCACGGGCGACGAAGTGCTCGATTACCGGCACACCATCTCGATCTACGCCGGCGCGCGCCAACTCGTGATCGATGGCAGCGATCACGGTTTCGCGGAATTCGAGAACTACCTCGATTCAGTGATGGATTTCGCCAGTAGACGGTAGACGCCCTCGGCTATAATCCGCGCCCCTCGCAACCTGCGGTTGTTCCGCCTCACGTCTCACGCCTCGCGCCTCACCTCAAAATGAATGTTTTCTACGAAGAAGAAGGCGCCTTCAAGGTCGGTAGCGTGCTGGCCGATCAAAATACCTCGTTGCAGGTAGAAGCACCCCATGGCAAGCGTAGCAAGGTCAAATCGGCGAACGTGATGTTTCGTTTCGAGGGGGCGCTCGGCAGCTTCATGGACCAGGCGGCGAAAGTTGCCGAGGATATCGACATCGGGTTTCTCTGGGAGTGCGCCCCCCAGGAGGATCTCACCTACGAGACCGCCGCCAAGGAGTATTTCGGTCACATCCCATCGCCGCTGGAATCCGCCGCGCTACTCGTTCGCATGCATGGCGCGCCCATGTATTTTTACCGCAAGGGAAAGGGCCGCTACCGGCCAGCACCCGCAGATGCGCTCAAAGCGGCTCTCGCCAGCGTCGAGCGCAAACGCCAGCAAGTGCTCTTGCAAACGCGCTACGTGGAACGACTCGCGCGCGGCGAACTGCCCGAGGAGTTCCGGCCCCATGTGCCCATGCTGCTCTACAAGCCGGACCGCAACTTGATAGAAACCAAGGCCATGGAAGAGGCGGCCGTGAAATGCAAGGTGAGTTCCGTGCTCCTGCTCGAGCGCTGCGGAGCCATTCCTTCTAGCGAGGAATACCATTATGGCCGCCTCCTGTTCGAGCATTTTCCGGAAGGAGCCGAGTTCAGCCTCCAGGACACGAACTTACCGGCTCACGAGAATTTGGTACTCGCGCTCGTGCATGCCTTCAGCATCGATGACGTCACCACCACGGAAATCGACGATGCTTTTACCGTGCGAATGGCGGCAAGCGGGCGCATGGAGATCGGTATCCACATCGCGGCACCGGCCTTGGGCGTTGCCGCCGGCGGCGAGGTGGACCGCGAAGCGGCCCGGCGTTTGTCGACCGTCTACATGCCAGGGCGCAAGGTCACCATGCTGCCCAAGGCGGCGATCTCGCACTACACGTTGAGCGAAGGACGCGACTGCCCTGCTCTCTCGCTCTATCTCGAAGTGGACGAACAACTTAACGTAGTGGCCTCTCGCAGCGTCGTGGAGCGGGTACACATCGCCGCCAACTTACGCCACGACGAACTGGAAAAGCTATTCAACGAAGAAACACTCGAGCGAGGTCTTGGCACTTTTGCGTTCTCCGAAGAGTTGCGGTTTTTGCATCGCTTCGCGTCCCATGTCGAGGCCGTTCGGGGGCGCGGCGAACTGCCGCGCCCGGTGAACATGGACTACAGTTTCTATGTGGAGGATGACCGCGTTCGTATCGTGGAGCGCAAGCGCGGTTCTCCCATGGAACTCCTGGTGTCGGAGATGATGATTCTGGTCAATTCGACTTGGGGACAACTCCTGGCCGACCAATCGTTGCCGGCCATCTACCGCACGCAAGGTGGCGGCAAGGTGAAGCTCACCACCGTGGCCGGGGAGCATCAAGGGTTGGGAGTGGCGCATTACGCATGGTCCAGTTCCCCCATCCGGCGCTATGTGGATCTGGTGAACCAGCGCCAATTGGTGGCTTGGATAAGGGGTGAACCGCTCCCTTATGCCAAGCCCGACGAGCTGTTCATCATCATGCGAGATTTCGATTTGGCCTACGATGCCTACAACGAATTTCAGCGTGGCATGGAGCGTTACTGGTGCTTGCGCTGGCTCTTGCAGGAAGGAGTACGCACCTGCCTCGCTCAGGTATTCAAGGAAGATGTCGTTAAAGTGGGCAATATACCTTTGTTGACACGTCTACCCGCGATGCCGTCCTTACCCGCGGGCACGTTCATCGAGGTTGAAGTGTCGGCGGTCGATTTGTTGGCGTTGAGTTTCCACGCCGAGTACAAGGGAACGCGGTAGCTTCGTGCGGGGAGCCACCATCGCCCAACCGAACCGGCCTGTTAAACTTCCAGCCTAGCTTTCGCTCGTGCATACCTTGGCAGGGACTCTTTCAGTTTATTCGATGCCCGCTCGTTATTCGGTAGCGGGGGATTCGGTGTTGCCCGCGCCGAATTTTTCGCGTTTTTCCGTGGCGCTCGCCATCTCCGTGGTGTTTCATTCCTTTTTGTTGCTTGTCAGCTTCAAGTTCCCCGACCTAAACCTCCTTAAAGACATGCCCACGAGCTTGCAGGTGGTGCTGGTAAACGCCAAATCGGCCACCAAGCCCGTGCAGGCAGATGCCCTGGCGCAGGCGAATTTGGATGGCGGGGGCAACACCGAACTCGACCGCCACGCCAAGAGCAACATGCCGGTGATCCGCAACATGCCGGCGGACGCGGAGCTGGAACTCGCTTCCCAGCGGGTGAAGGAACTGGAAGAACAAGCCAAGCTCATGCTCGCGCAGATCCAGATCACGGACAACCTCGTGGACTCCACCATCGACCTCGTGGAGAGGCCCGTGGAGCAGGAGGCTCCCAACCTCCCCAAGGCGCCTAACGACAAGATGGCGGTGGCCCGGCTCGAAGCGCAGATCGCAAAAGAATGGGACGCCTATCAAAAGCTGCCCAAGCGAAAATTCGTGGGCGCACGCACGCAAATGGTGGCCTATGCGGAGTACGTGGACGAATGGCGCCAGCGTATCGAGCGCGTGGGCACGGAGAATTTTCCGGAAGAGGCGCGCGCGCAAAATCTGTTCGGTTCGGTGCTGGTAACCGTGGCCATCCGCGCCGACGGCACGGTGGAGAAAGTGGAGATCGACCGCTCCTCCGGTTCTCGAGTGTTGGACCGGGCGGCCAAGCGCGTGGTGCAAATGGCGAGCCCCTTCAAGCCCTTTCCCGGCAAGATCCGGCGCGAGACGGATATTCTGCACATCACCCGCAACTGGATCTTCACCCGCAGCGATCTGCTGGTCACCGACTGACGTGACGGACCGGTATGCCGTGGTGGGCAATCCCGTGGCGCATAGCAAGTCGCCCATGATTCATCACGCCTTTGCCAAGCAAACGGGCCAGGACATCGCCTACGAGCGTTTGTTGTCTCCTCTCGATGAATTCCTCCGAACGGTGGAAGGTTTTCGCGCAATTGGGGGCAAGGGTGTGAACGTGACCGTCCCCTTCAAGCTCGAGGCTTATCGCTTGGCCACGATACATTCCGCGTGCGCGCAGCTCGCGCAAGCGTGTAATTGCTTGCGCTTCGACTCAGATGCGATCTTCGGAGACAACACCGACGGTAACGGGATCGTGACCGACATCCAGCACAACCTGTCGGTCCCCCTTCGCGGCCAGCGCATTCTCATCATGGGCGCCGGCGGCGCGGTGCAAGGCATATTGGGCCCGGTGCTCGATTGCGCGCCCGCTCAAGTCATCGTGGCAAACCGCACCGAGGAAAAGGCGCGGCGCCTCGTGGATTATTTCCTGGCTTGCCCCGCCTACGCCGCCAGTCCCATCAGATCCAGCAGCTACGCGGCGCTTAAAGAGGCCGCCTTCGACATCGTCGTCAACGGAACCTCGTCCAGTTTGAGCGACACGCTACCTGCGTTGCCGCCCGGAGTGTTCGCGCGGCGCGCGCTCGCTTACGACATGATGTACGGCAAGGGGCGTACTCCTTTCCTTGCTCACGCGCGCGAGCAAGGTGGCGGCATTCTGGCCGATGGTTTGGGCATGTTGGTGGAGCAAGCAGCAGAGTCGTTTCTGGTGTGGCGCGGCGTGAGGCCGGCGACCGCGCCCGTCATCGCCATGCTGAAGGCGCCATGAAAAGAAAGCTGCACTGGAGCGCCAAGATTTTCTTGTTGCTGTTGTTTCTTCTGGTGGCCTATCAACTTTGGATATTTGCCCACATTACATGGTGGCGCTGGTTCAATCCTTCCACCAGCGCATTCATGGAAGACCGGTTGGAAATTTTGCAGGAGAAAAATCCAGACGCCGAACTGCGCCACCGCTGGATGCCCTACGACAAAATCTCCAGGAACCTTAAGCGAGCCTTGATCGCGGCCGAAGATGCTCGTTTCTTGGAGCACGAAGGCTTCGATTGGGAAGCCATCGAAACCGCCTACGAGAAGAACCTGAAAAAGGGCAAGATCGTGGCGGGCGGGTCCACCATCAGCCAGCAATTGGCCAAGAATCTTTTTCTATCGAGCAAGCGCTCGCCTTGGCGCAAGTTGCAAGAAGCCGTCATCACCGTCATGCTCGAAGCCGTGTTGAGCAAGCGGCGTATTTTCGAGATTTACTTGAACGTAATAGAATGGGGTAACGGCGTGTTTGGCGCGGAGGCCGCGGCGCGTTACTACTTCAACACCAGCGTCGCCAATCTCGGAGAGCGGCAAGCCGCCCACATGGCCGCCATGGTGCCCAATCCGCGTTACTACGATAAGCGCCGCAGCACGCCTTTTCTTGAACGCAAGACGGCCATGATCCTGGCGCGCATGCCGGCCTCTGACATTCCATAATCCGGCACGGCGATGACGGAGTTGCCCGATATCGAAGTCTATCTGGACGCGCTGCGCAAGCGCACCCACGGCAAGACCCTTGAGCGCACCCAGATCCTTAATCCCTTTGTATTGCGCTCCGTAATCCCTCCCGTGCAGGCGCTGGAAGGCCAAGCCGTGCAAGGCTTGCGCAGGGTAGGAAAGCGCGTCGTGTTCGAATTCCGCGAGGAGCTGTTTCTCGTCTTCCATCTCATGATCGCGGGGCGTTTCCATTGGCTCGATCGCACCAAGAAGACCCATCCAAGGGGTGCGTTGGTTGTCCTCGATTTCGAAACCGGGAAACTTGTTCTCACCGAAGCGGGAACCAAGCGGCGAGCATCCTTGCACGTCGTTCAAGGAGAGCATGCGTTGAATCGATTGGACGCGGGCGGGCGTGATGTGCTCGCGATGGATTTCCCTACGTTCAAAGCGCAACTACAACGCGAGAACCATACATTGAAGCGAGCACTCACCGATCCTAGGCTATTTAGCGGTATCGGCAATGCGTACTCCGACGAGATTCTTCATGCAGCGAAACTCTCTCCCATCTCGCTTACGCGAGACTTATCCGCCGAGCAGATGATGAGCCTGCTCACGGCGATTCAGAAAACGCTCGCGAACTGGACGCAGCGCTTACTTAATGAGGCGGGCGAGGGCTTCCCCCAGCATGTGACCGCCTTTCGCGAGGGGATGGCCGTGCATGGATGCTTCGGCAAGCCTTGTCCGGTATGCGCGGCGCCCGTGCAGCGCATCGTCTACTCGGAAAACGAAACCAACTACTGCGCTCGTTGCCAGACCGGGGGAAAGATCTTGGCTGACCGCGCGTTATCCCGGCTACTCAAAAAGAGTTGGCCGAGAAATATCGATGACCTGTAAGGCAAAAAAAACCCGCCATGACGGCGGGCTAAAAGGAGGAGAGTGTCTGAAGCGTTGGTTAAGCTGGTGAAGCAAAAGGGGAGGGACTTCTCATTGCGCCATCGAACGCCCGAAACGGGTTGGGAACAAACTCGCTGAATTGCACTTGCCGTTCGTATTCGGCGAGATCAGATTCATATTCCGCCGATACGCTGTTTGCCGGGTTGGTCTGGTCAATGGGGCTCATGGTTTCCTATCCTGCCTTGGGATGCTGTCGTTACTGTCGCAAGTAACACGCTATCGCTCGTATCAGTAACCGCGGCGCTGGCGAGAGGCCTATCGCAGCCAGCGTGCCAGAACAACAGTGCAAT
>SHXO01000118.1 GCA_009693245.1 Betaproteobacteria bacterium
TAAGTTTGATACAAAGCCAGTGAAGAGGCTCGCAAAACGCCTTGAAAGTCGCGAAATAACCCGACTGAAGGTCACCTGGCCGAGAATGAAACTCATTTCGCTAACGCGGTAAGAGATCCGTCGTAGAAAAGTGATTATTAGAGGTGCCCCTGAGGGTCCGAAAGGTCTGGATTGGCATCCAGTGGGGTCTTGCGGATGGAGTCGGCGGCCCACGGCGCCAGCACAAGTGTTGCGCCGAACACGACCCGGCGATGTTGAGCCGACCATTCGATGATCCGCTCGATCATGCTCAGCTTTCGTGGTTGGTATGCGCCGCGGGTGGTGAAGCCTTCTGTGCGGGTTCCTTCGCACCCTCGGGCGCGGGCGAGGCGCCGCCGCCGTGACCCGCGTGACCGGTGCCCGTCCCGGAAGCGCGCAACCGGCTCTCCGAGTCGATGAGGAAAACTCCGGCAGCCACCACTTCATCGTCTGGTGCCAGCCCCTGGGTGATTTCGAGGCGTTCGGCGAGGCGCACCCCCACCTTCACCGTGCGCGGTTCGAGCACGCCCGCCGGCGTGCGCACGAAGACATGCTGCGATTCGCCGGTATCCACCACGGCGTCTCGTGAAACGGTCAGCGCTTCGCGCCGGGTCGCGGAGAACTCCGCCCTGCCATACAGGCCCGGACGCAGCCGCCCATCCGCGTTGGGCACCACAAAGCGCACCCTCACCGTGCGCGTGCGCTCGGTAAGGGTGGGATAGATGAAATCCACCGGCGCCGCAAACGCGGCACGCCCCGAGCCGGGGAAGCTCAGAGTGGTCGTAACGCCGCGCATGAGACCCATGGCTTGTCCTTCGGGTATTTCCGCGAGCGCCCATACTCTCGACAAATCCGCCACGGTTACGATTTCGGTGGAGTGATAGATCGCGATGCCGGCGTTCACGCCCCGGCGCAGCACCATGCCGCTGCGGGGCGACACGACCGTGACCAGCCGGCGCGCTTGCCCCGTGCGCTCGATTTTCCAGATCTCGGCTGCGGTCATGCCGAGCAGTTCCAGGCGCGTGCGGCCAGACTCGAGGGCGGTGCTGCTCAAGCCGCTCTTCGCCTGGCGAAGAAGCATCAGATATTCATTCTGGGAGGCGTAAAGGTCTTGCGAAAAAACCGCGGCTAGCGGTTGTCCCGCGCGCACGGACTGCCCCGTCGTGTTTACGCACTGTTGCTCCAGCCACCCCGAGAATCGCGTGTGCACGCGCGAGATTCTCCCCTCGTCCGCCACCACGGTGGCGACCGCGCGCACAGGTTGCGCAACTGGTTCGACCTTTGCACGCTCGAAGCGCACACCCAGCCCCTCCAGGCGCGCGCTGTCCACGCTAAGCGTGGTGCGGACCGAGGCGGATGCTGTGCTGCCCTCCTTCGGCGCGGACGCAGCGGGGCTTACGGACGGCTGCCCAAAGTCATGGTGTCTGGAGAAAGGCCAGACGTGCCGGTAGTCCTGCCAAAACTAACCGGTAGCGAGCACGACAGCGGCAGTGACGGCACTGATGGTGGCGACGCGTGCACGGGAACGGGATTCGGGTTTCACCGTAGCGCCTTCCCCTCATTCGCGGTGGCACGTTCCAGCCGCGCCCATGCGCTCGAGAGTGCCGTATCGGACATGAGAAGTTCGATGCGTGTATCCCAGAGAGTGCGCGAGGCCTCGATGACCGATACCAGCGTGCTACGTCCCGCCGAGTAGGCCGCCAGCGAAGCCTCGACCGCCATGCGCGCCCTCGGCACGACTTCCTGGCGCATCGCGCCGGCACGTGCGCGCGCCGCGTTCACCCCTTCGCGCGCCGCCACCGCTTCTCCCTCGACCATGCGCCGCATGGCTTCTAGATCCGCCCTCGCCATGCTCTGCATCGCTTGCGCCTCGGCAACGCCAGCCCGCAGCCGCTCGCGCCAGATCGTTATGCTGATACCGATCATGATCATCGCGCCCGAGCCTTCGGCCATGGTGGAGGCGGGACCCACCCTAACAGCCGCCATGGGCCGGAACATGGCGCGCATGACATCTATCTCGGCGGAGTTGCGCTCCACCTCGGAGGCCCCCGCTCGCAATTCGAGCCGGGCGGCGAGCGCGGCCAAACGCACATTCCCAGGCGGGGGACTCTTCGGAACGAAACTTGGTGCTCGATCGGTGGCAAAGGTGCCGAAGCGGGCCGGCCCAGGCATTACATTGACCATCGCTTCGGCAGCGCCTATTTCGGCCGCGAACGGCCGGGGTCGTGGCCGGTGCACGCGCGACTTCGACCTTCGCACGCAGCACCTCCGCTTGTGCCCTTCTTCCCTCGTCACAGCGGGCAGCCGCGGCGGCCACCATCTGGCGGGCTAACGCGCGATGCTCCGCGGTCACGCGGGCAACTCCTGCGCGGAAACACGCGCGCACAATGCGATGCTCGCGAGCGCCGCGAGCCATCGCGAAAACGCCAGGAGCTGGCGCGGAACCGCTCGCCAACGTCCTGTACTGGCTAAATGCTGTCATCTCTTCGCAACACCTCCTCCGGCAAGTATCAAATGAATTGCCGAAATCGCTTTAAGAATAAATGAAGAAGCGCTGCGACGTATCCTGGCTCTTGCAGACGGCCGCATGCACAATGCCGAGTAAGGAGAAAATTGCTCTTGTCACTGGAGATCCCCGAAATGTCTGAGGCCACGGCGCACCCCGAACCAGAGGACTGCGACACCGATTACCGTGCGGCCACATCGATCGAGGCATTGAACCGCACGTGCTACTGCCTGACCCTGGATGAGGAAGCATTGCGACGCGGGCTTGAAGCGGACCTGGGCACCCGCGGCCTGTCCATTGCCATGATCGAGACTCACCCGCATCTTTTCTCGCCGGTGCCGGTGTTCGTCTCTCGCGAACATTTCGAATTCATGGCGCGGATCATCGGCGCGGTGGAAACCGTTGTCGCAACATCGCGTTTCCGCCGCGCTGGCATGGGCTCCCGAAATTGCACACTTCGATCCGGGTTCGCCCGGCGGCCTCCTGGGATACGACTTTCACCTGGGTATCGCAGGGCCGCAACTGATAGAGATCAATACGAATCCGGGCGGCGCGCTTCTCAACGCGGTTCTGGGGCGTGCGCAACGCGCCTGTTGCGCGGACGTGGCCGGGCTCGCGATGGCGCCGCTGGAAACCGGCGCCATCGAGGACGCGCTGTTCGAGATATTCATGGGCGAATGGCGCGCGCAGCGCAAGAACGCCCAGCTATTGACCGTGGCGATCGCCGATGAGACGCCGGAACAGCAGTATCTCTATCCAGAATTCCTACTCTACCTGCAACTCTTCAGGCGGCACGGTATCTAGGTGACGATATGCGATCCTCGTGATTTCACCAGGAACAACGCCCGATTGTGGCATGTAAGCCAGCCTATCGACTTCGTATACAACCGGCTGACGGATTTCGCGCTGGAGCAACCCGCACAGGCCGCGCTTAAATTCGCGTACCTTGGCGGCGAGGTTGTCGTGAGCCCTCATCCGCGCGCGCATGCGCTTTACGCGGACAAGCGCAACCTCACCTTGCTCTGCGACGAGACGTTCTTGCGCTCGTCGGGCGCCGCCGATGACGCGATTTCCACATTGCTCGCCGCGATCCCGCGCACCGAGATCATGACGGCAGGGAACAAGGATGAATTGTGGGCGAAGCGTCGCGAGCTCTTCTTTAAACCTGCCGCCGGCTACGGCAGCAAGGCCGCCTATCGCGGCGACAAGCTCACGAAGCGGGTGTGGGAGGAAATGGCAACGAGACCCTACGTTGCCCAGGCGCTGGTTGCACCCAGCGAACGCCACGTCGCGGGCATCCATGGGGCCACGGCACTGAAAGCCGATGTTCGCAACTACTCCTACAGAGGGGCGGTAAAGATCGTCGCGGCGCGACTGTATCAGGGACAAACCACTAACTTCCGCACGCAAGGAGGAGGCTTCGCACCGGTATTCACGCAGGCCGTATAACTCCGGGTCCACGGATCCGCGCAGATCCGAGGTAGCCCTTGTGCCGCAGAATGTCCGTTCAAAATCTTCGCCTAAACTGGCAGCAGTCAATCCGTAAGCGGCTAAGATGTGCGAGAAAGCGATTACGGAACCCACCGAGGTTGCGTTCCGGCGAATCTGGATTTCGTTTCCAGTGAAGAACAGAAAGCTCGCCGTGTATGCTGGCGCGCGCCGGGTTTTACTTCCCCTTGCGTAATCGCAGCGCGTTGCTAATGACCGATACCGAACTGAAACTCATCGCCAGGGCCGCTATCAAGGGCGACAGAAGCCAGCCAGTGAAGGGATACAACAACCCCGCCGCGATGGGTACGCCCAGCGCGTTGTAGATAAACGCGAAGCCCAGGTTCTGTTTCATGTTGGCGACCGTTGCCTCGGAGAGGGCCCGGGCCGCCGAAATGCCGCGCAAGTCGCCCTTGACCAGGGTCACCTGGGCGCTGTTCATGGCCACATCGGTGCCGGTACCCATGGCGATACCGACATCGGCCTTCGCCAGTGCGGGAGCATCGTTGATTCCATCGCCCGCCATGGCCACCACCCGGCCCTCGCGCTGCAATCGCTCCACCAACATGAGCTTGCCGGCCGGCGTGACCTCGCCATGCACCTCGTCTATGTGCAACCGGCGCGCCACCGCCTTGGCCGTCGTCAACCCGTCACCGGTGGCCATGACCACCCGCAGCCCCGCCCGGTGCAAGGCAGCCAGTGCATCCGCGGTCGTGGCCTTGATGGGATCGGAAACGGCGAGAAGTCCCGCGAGGCGGCCATCCACCGCGAGATGGATGACGCTCGCGCCTTCCCCCCGCAACGATTCCGCTTGCGCCATTAAGGGCGACACATCGGCGCCCGCCTGCGCCATGAGCACCGTGTTACCCAACGCGAGGGCTTTGCCTTCCACCGTGCCTCGAACGCCGGTGCCCGTGCTGGATTCGAACTGGCCGGCCTTGGAGAGCGGCAAGCTTCGCTCCCGCGCTGCCGCCACGATGGCCGCGGCCAAGGGATGCTCGCTGCCTTGGCCTAGGCTGGCGGCAAGCCGCAAAACCTCGTTCTCCGTGAAGCCTTCCACGGCGAGCGCGCGCTCGAAGGCCGGCTTGCCTTCCGTGAGGGTACCCGTCTTGTCCACGATGAGCATGTCGATCTTGCGCAGGTTCTCGATGGCCGCGGCGTCACGGAACAGCACGCCCTGTGTCGCACCGCGGCCCGTGGCGACCATGATGGACATGGGCGTGGCGAGCCCCAGTGCACACGGGCAGGCAATAATGAGCACGGCCACCGCGTTAATCAAGCCATACACCCAACTCGGTTCGGGGCCGAAAAAACCCCAGCCGAAAAAGGTGAGCAAGGCAATGCCCACGACCGTGATGACGAAGTAACCCGCCACTTTATCGGCCATGCGCTGCATCGGCGCCTTTGAGCGCTGGGCCTGGGCGACCAGTTGCACGATCTGAGCGAGCATGGTGGTGGAGCCCACTCTCTCGGAGCGAATCACCAACGCTCCGGTGGTATTGAGGGTCGCGCCGATCACCTTGTCGCCAGGCCGCTTGGTGACTGGTAGCGGTTCGCCTGTCAGCATGGATTCATCGACCGCGCTGCTACCCTCGGACACGACGCCATCGGCTGGCACCTTCTCTCCTGGACGAATGCGCAGCAGGTCGCCCACGTGAACATGAGCCAGCGGCACATCCTCCTCGGTACCGTCAGCGCGTATACGCCGGGCGGTTTTCGGCGCCAGTCCGAGCAACGACTTGATCGCAGCCGTGGTCCGCGAGCGTGCCTTGAGTTCAAGCACCTGGCCCAGCAAGGTCAGCGAAATGATCACCGCCGCGGCTTCGAAGTACACGGCCACACGCCCCATCGACACGAAGGAAGACGGGAATATCCCAGGCGCCACGGTGGCGGCCACGCTATAGACGAACGCCGCGCCCGTGCCCAACCCGATCAGCGTCCACATATTCGGGCTGCGGTTGACCACGGATTTCCAACCCCTCACGAAGAAAGGCCAGCCCGCCCATAGGACAATAGGAATGGAAAGGGCCAGCTCGATCCAGCTCTGGGTGCTCATGGAGAACCAACCGAAGCGGTGGCCAAACATTCCCAAAACGAATACCACGACAGTGAGTGGCAGCGTCCACCAAAAGCGCCGCCGAAAATCCTTCAGCTCCGGGTTTTGCTCCTCCTCCAGGCTGGGCATTTCTGGCTCCAGCGCCATGCCGCATTTCGGGCAGGTGCCAGGCCGCTCTTGGCGTATCTCGGGATGCATGGGACAGGTGTAGATCGTCCCGGCGGGTGCGGCATCCATCGCCGCGGGCGCTACGGCAACTTGCTCCTTAGTTCCAAGATAGCGATCAGGATTTGCGGAAAATTTGCTCTTGCACCCAGCGCTGCAAAAATAATAAGACCTCTCCTGGTATTCATGGCGATGCGGCGGCTCCTTGGTGACCGTCATGCCGCACACGGGGTCCACCAACGACTGGGGCGCCGGTGTCTTGCCGGAAGCGTGATGCAGGGAACCCTCCCTTTTCTGGACCCCCGCGTGAGTATGACCATGTTCCATTTCACTCTCCTGTTGCGTGACCGTTGCGAGACCAGCATTACGAACGGCACCCGCGACTCCTCTTAAGATCCGTAAAACGCGCGAGTCGCACGGAACGCCCTGGGAGCGCAACTGATACCGTGACCTCCTTGATCGGAACTTGGGCTGTATTGACGGTACCGATCAGTAGATTTCCCAACCCAGGTTCGAGCGCTATCGTGGCATGTCCAGCAGGACTGCTCGTGGTCGCGACGCCCCTCGCGTCTAGAACATCGGCCGGCGCTCCTTCTCGGAAATGATCCCAGACCCAAACCCGGACCTTCGAATCGCTTAGACATAACTCCAGACGATACCCACCGGCGCGCGTAAGGGCGCCGCCGTGAGGTCCCGGTGCCGCATGCAACGAATCGTTGTGCGCCGCGCTGGTTCCAGCAACCACCCAAGCGATCAAAGCAATCGGGAATCTGAAGAATTTAAACGTCATCCGCATCATATCCTTATGGGAACCTCTAAAAATCACTCCGCACGGGGAAGGGAATATCCGGAGCGTCTGAATAAGTTGCATTCGCGATGGGGTCGCACGCAATCGTGCGGCTTCACCGGCTTGAGAGGCGGTTGTGCGGCCTTTTCATCCCCGTTTCTCTCCTCTTACCCAACTGCACACGGATTGACCCCTTGCGGGGCTAATGCGCTTTTTGCGGCACGCTTGATCAACTGCATCAGGCGCACCATGTTGTAGACCAGGTTCATCATCGCGATCTTGGCCCGTGCACGGGCCATTCCGAT
>SHXO01000119.1 GCA_009693245.1 Betaproteobacteria bacterium
ATCCCAATCTCCTCACCGCCCATTTCAGCATCCCCGACGGAACGCTCCCCGACATACAAACTCGCGTGAAGATGGCGCAGACCAGCGATGTCTACGCCTTGGTGAAGGCGCAAGGCAAGTTCTACTATGCGTCCAAGGAAATCAAGGTGACGCTCGGCGGTTGCGGCGGATAATGCGAGACGGACCAGGAGACCAAGCATGGGAAGTCCGATGAAATTGCGCGCCAAGGCGGACGGAGACGTCGTGGAAGTAAAGGTCCTGATGGCGCACATCATGGAAACAGGACAGCGCAAGAACCAAGCGGGCGATCTCATCCCAGCTCATTTCATCCAATCCGTCAGCGCGACCCATAAAGACAAAGTCGTGCTCTCCGCGCAGTGGGGGCCAGCCGTGTCAGCCAATCCCTGGATCGCTTTCAAGTTCAAGGGCGGGGTCAAGGGCGAGAAAGTCAAGGTGTCGTGGACCGACAACCGCGGGGACTCTCGCAGCGATGAAGTCGTGATAGCATGATTCGCCTTGCCTGCGTCGCGCTTGCACTCGCGCTGTGCATTCCGGCGCTATCAGCCAGCGAAGACGGCCATATAGCGAGCGAGCTTCAGAAGTACCGCAAGATGTTGCAAGATGGCAATCCGGCTGATCTCATGGAAATGCGAGGCGAGGAGTTGTGGACCATGCCACGGGGAGCCAAGAACGCCACCTTGGAGCAATGCGATTTAGGTTTGGGCGCGGGCAAGCTGGAAGGCGCCTATGCCCGGTTGCCGCGCTACTTCGCCGATACGGATAGAGTTCAAGATGCGGAGTCGCGCCTGGCCCATTGCATGGCCACGCTACAGGGTTTGAGCGAGCAGCAAGCCACGCGGAATTGGTACAAACCCAATTCCGACATGGAAGCCCTCGTCACCTACGTGGCCGCGCAATCGAAGGGCAAACCCATCGCCATCCCGCTCGTGCACGGCAAAGAGAAGGAAATGGTTGGTGTGGGCGAGGAAATCTTCTTCCGTCGCGCGGGCCCCTTGGATTTTTCCTGTGCCACTTGCCACTCGCAGCCTGGCCGGCGCATCCGCCTGCAAGAATTGCCGAATTTCGGCGACAACAAGAGCGCGCAATCCTCCATGATCACCTGGCCAGCTTATCGTGTATCGCAAAGCGCGGTGTGGACCATGGAAAGGCGCTTGATCGACTGTTTGCGGCAGATGCGTTACCCCGACGCGGATTACCTTTCGGATGCGGTTATCGCCTTGCAATCCTATCTACAACAACAAGCTCGTGGCGGCGTGATGGAAGCCCCAGGCATCAAGCGATGAGGCCGAAGTTGCGTCATATCGCGGCGATGATTTTCGCGGGCCTTTGCACCGCGGCCTCGGCCGGTGATGCGCTACACGCGCGTACCGAAGCCGTGGTGCGCCAATCCTTTTCCGGCGCGAGCACCGAGGAATGGAACGAGCGGCTGCGGCAAGACGAAGCACAAGCGCTGTGCTCGCGCTACCGCAATCATGCGCCGCCGGACGTGGCAAAACGCATTCTCGAAACCCAGCAGGAAAGTTTTCGCTATCCCGAAGATGGCAAGCTGATGGGCTCTTGGAAAGAGGGCGAGAAACTGGCGTCCGTGGGCACGGGCGGGCATATCGGAAATATCCAACCCGACCGGCCCGGTACCCGCAAGGGCGGTAATTGCTATGCTTGCCACGCGCTAGCGAAGAAGGAGATCGCCGCCGGTAATCTCGGCCCCTCTCTCACGGGGTTCGGCAAGCTGCGAGGCCTCTCGCCCGAATCCATCAAATACACCTACGAAAAAATCTACAACGCGCAAGCCTTCTACCCCTGCTCCATGATGCCCCGCTTTGGTCACAACGGCTGGCTCACTCCCAAGGAGATCGCCGACGCGGTGGCGTTCTTGCTCGATCCGGAGTCGCCGGTTAATCAGTAGGTTCACCGTGAGGCGGTAGGCGCGAGGCGCCAGAGAATCGCTCACGCTATCGCCCGCTCCACGAACTCCAGCCTATCCTGGCCCCACATCAACTCATCCCCGATGGCATAGGTGGGCACGCCAAACACGCCCTTGGCGATGGCTTCTTGCGTATAAGTTTCGTACAAAACCTTGGCCTCTTCGGCGTAGGACTGAAGCGCACCTAGGTCCAGCCCTTCCGCGTGCACGATGGCGGCGATGGTTAGCGGATCGGCGCAGTTTTTCTCCTCGGCCCAGCAGCCCCTGAGAAAGCCAAAGGCCAAGCGCGCCGCGGCGGCCGGTCCCGCGATCTTGCCGGCGCATATGATGAGGTGGGAGGCAGATTCCGGCGCGTAGGGAAAGAATTTGGGCTCGAGGGTGAGCGCGACGCCGAGGTAATCCCGCCAGCGTTTCAGTTCCATGAAGCGGTAGGCTTGTCTTTGCGCGGGGCGTTGCTTGACGGGCAATCCGCCCGAGGCCGCGAACAGCTTGGGGATATCGATGGGTTTGATCATAACCTGCGCCTTATGTAGCGCAGCCATGGCGGTGAACCTCGGATGGCCCAGGTAAGTCCAGGGCGAAACAGGGGACATGAAGTAATCGATAGATCTGCTCATGATCATTCCTGAAGTTCAAGTGACCCGTATGGTAGCCGGATCCCACTCGGGCTGGGGATAACTCATGTCAAGACCGGCGAGCGCTTCTTTCAGTATGGACGAGACGACGATGTTGCGGTTCGTTTTGGAATTCGCCGGCACGATGTACCAAGGAGCCCACTGCGTGGAGGTCGCGGTCAAGGCGTCCTCGTGGGCGCTCATGTAATCGCCCCAGAATTTGCGCTCCTCCAGGTCGCGGGGATTGAATTTCCAGCGCTTATCTGGATCATCGACGCGCTCTTGCAGACGCTTCTTCTGCTCGTCGCGCGATAGGTGGAGAAAGAATTTCAGGATCAAAGTTCCGTTCTCCGCCAAGCAGCGCTCGAACTCGTTGATCTGGCGGTAGCGCTCCTTGCGGGTTTCCATGCCGATCCACTTGTGCACTCGCACGACGAGCACGTCCTCGTAGTGGCTGCGGTTGAAGACCACGATCTCGCCCTTGCCCGGAACCTCGCGGTGCACACGCCATAGAAAATCGTGCGCGAGTTCCGCCGCGGTGGGCGCCTTGAATCCCACCGCCCGCACACCGAGCGGATCGGTTTCGCTGAACACGTGGCGCACCACGCCATCCTTGCCGGAGGTATCCATACCCTGCAGTACGACCAGTACCGCATGCTTTTGTTGCGCGAAGAGAAGGTCCTGCAAGCGATCGATGTCCTTGCTCAATTGCGCGAGAAGCTGAACGGCATTCTCCTTCGACCCGCCAGGCAGCGCGCTTTTGTCCGCCGAATACCTCTGCGAGAGATCCAGTTTCGATCCAGGTTTTAAGCGGTACTTCGAATGATTCAATGCAGCCTCCATTCATCGTCGTAAATAGGCTTCTCCCGGAAAGTACCGGTCGCAGAAATAGCACGCCCCCACGGGCAGAAATTTCGGGATGCGGTAATAGGTCCGCCGGATCGCGGCCAATATCCGGTCTCGGTAGACCTCGTATTTGAACCCATCGCCCATGACTAGAGTGAAGCGCGCGCCGTCTTGAAGGATCGCGTGCTCCTCGGTATGGGCGAAGTACGGGGAATATTCTCCCTCGGCGGGTACGCCCTTGTGCAGCACCGCCAAACGCTGTCCAGCGAAGCGCCGAAAGTCCGTGAGGATGTCATCGTGACGGCCGTGGTAGGTGGTCTGCCCCCACACCGGAACGTAAGTCTTGGAATGATAAGACGCGATGGCCGCCGCCGAATAGCCTGCCGACAGCAAGGCTGCATCCCCGCGATATCGCGCGATCTGTTTGAGTAGCTCAGGCATGCGAGTGTGATAGACAAAACCATCGTGGACCTTGGTTTTTTCCCAAACGCTCAGAGGCAGGGCAAGAACCGCGAACACGGCCACCACGTGCAGCGTTGAGAAAAAGCCGAGGTAAATCCAACTCGGCCGCAACTCGCGCGCGTTCAAAACCAATGCGGCGGATGCAAAGAAAACAGGGATGAAGCCGAACATCCAATGCAAGCCCACTGTTTTCCCCAACGACACCATGGCGAACAATGCGTACGGCAAGATCCAAAGCCACAGCAGCGCGCGCGCGGCGGGCGATTTCCACGCCGAGCGCAAGCCCTCTCGCACACGAGTCATCCGGTAAAGGGCGAAGGGGCACAAGGTATAGACCACGCACACAACGTATAGCCCGATGGACTGGACACCCAGTGTTGCATTGCTCGTGCGGTTAAAGGCGTTGAACAAAAGCGTGGACCAGCAATGCTTGTAATTCCACCACGCGTGCAGAAAGCCGAACGGCAGCGAACACAGGAGGATGAGCCCAGCCGCCTTCCAACGATCAGGGATGGAAGGTGTGGTGGCGATAAACACGAGGAATGCGATACCTAGCAGCACAGCGAAGTACTTCGACAGAAACGCGCAGCCCAGCATCGCACCCGCGATCCCGTGCCAACGTAGCTTGCCCTCATGAACCGCCAGTACGAAGCTCGCCGCCGAGAGCGCCATGAACACGAGCAAAGGCGTATCCGTGGTGATGACGACGTTGATCACGTTCGCGGGAACCAGCAGGATCAAACATCCCGCAAGATAGGCTTGGCGCTGCCCCAGGCGCTTTAGCAGCGCCACGAAGATCGCGCTCACCAACAATGGCGCCATTACTGAAGGCAAGCGCACCACCCAAGGCGCGTCCGACCACCGCAACATGAGCCAGGCAATCCAGCCCATCATGGGCGGGTGATCGTAGTAGCCGTAATCCGGATACTGCCCCCAGAAAAGAAAGTAAGCTTCGTCGCTCAAGATGGGGAAGCGCGCGGCGATCATGAGCCGCAATAAAAAAGATGCGCCGAGGAGTACAAAGTACGCGCGGCGCCAGTTGGCCTGGCTCGCCAAGGAGTTTTCTAGGATCAATGGGGATAATTGAACAGTCGGTGACCGGCGGCATGATAACGGAGGCGCGCCCCCTCCTCGCGCGCAGGCATGCCATTATCGTTTTCATATCGATGGCCGCCATTGCGCTCGGTGGTTGCACCGGTTCGGCCCCTACCTCCCCGCGGATGGCCGGCATCGCCGTTGCTGGCACGTCCGAATACGCGTTCCAGCACGCGCGGCCTAGCCTCGATGCGGCGCGACTCGCACAGTTCGCCCTAGGCAAGGAAGAGTTCGTACAGCGCTGGGTGCCCTTCCCTTCCATCGGCGGGCAATGGGGGCGCGGCCCTTTGTCCAATGCGCAGTCATGCGAGGAGTGCCATGAGCGCAACGGCCGAGGCAGCGCCGACCCGGGAAGTTTATCACTGGTTGCTCGGCTGGCGGCGGCTGGCAACATCCCATTGCCCGACCCCGTTTACGGAGGGCAACTCAACACGCAAGGGATTCTTGGCAAAGTCCCGGCCGAAGGCCAAATCCTCATTCGCTGGCGCGAGCAGCGCGTGGTCTTGCACGATGGCGAAGTCGTCACACTGCGTTGGCCCGAGACGAAGTTGAGCGAACTCGCTTACGGTGCATTGTCGCGCGGCACACGCATTTCCCTGCGCGTTGCGCCACAGCTGGCGGGCTTGGGATTGTTGGAGGCCGTAGGCGAACATGAAATAGAACGCCAGCGCATCCGCCAGCGCGCCTTAGGCGCCGAAGGCCGCGTGCATCGCGTGCGGGAAGGCGAGGCTCTGGTCACCGGGCGCTTCGGCTGGAAAGCGAGCCAGCCCAGTTTGCGCAGGCAAGCGGCCGCGGCTTTCAGGGACGACATCGGGGTCACCTCTTATTTGTTCCCCGCCGAGAATTGCACGCCCGCGCAAACGGCCTGCGTTAACACGCAGACGGTGGCTCATCCCGAGTTGAAGGAAGAACAACTGGACCGTGTCACCGCTTATTTGCAAGGAATCGCGGTACCATCCCCGCGCGCGTCCAGCGTGAAGGGTGCGCGCTTATTCGCGCAACTGCAATGCGATGCCTGCCACGCACCCCGGCTGCGCACATCGCTCCCAGAAGCACCCCTCATCAGTCCATACACCGATCTCATGCTGCACGACATGGGAGAGGCCCTCGCCGCTGAAACCGGTGAGTTGGACGCCCAGGGCAACGAGTGGCGAACTGCGCCACTGTGGGGCTTGGGCCTCTTGAGCCGCATCGACGGGGAGGTAAATCTGCTGCACGACGGCCGCGCACGCGACGTGCAAGAGGCTATCCTATGGCATGGCGGCCAAGCACTGAAATCGCGAGAGGCTTTCGCCCGGCTATCGCGCTCCAATCGCGCTATCCTGCTGCAATTTCTGCAATCCCTTTAACTGCAATCCCATTAACCGGAGTCTTCATGGACACGCTGTTCAAGCATCTCAAGGGTTTCGATACCCCCACCATCGTCAACGCGCTGGAGATCGTACGCGGGGGCCGCTTTGCCACCGGCTATAGCCGCCAGCGCCTCATCGCTTGCAACCCCAAGCTGCCGCCCATTGTGGGTTACGCGCGCACCGCCACTATCCGCTCCTCCACGCCCTTCGACCCGGCCACCCGCAAGGAAAAGCTGCTGGCTTACTACGAGCACGTGGCGCAATCGCCCGGGCCCACGGTAACCGTCATTCAAGAGATAGACCATCAACCCGGCGCCGGCGCATTTTGGGGCGAGGTCAACACCAACGTTCACTGGGGCCTGGGCTGCGTGGGCGCCGTCACCAACGGCTCCATGCGAGATTTGGATACCATGCACCCCCAATTCCTCTGTCTGGCTGCAACCCTCTCCCCCGCTCACGCCTGGGTACATGTGGTGGACGTGGGCCAGCGCGTGGATGTGTTGGGAATGGTGGTCTCCCCCAACGATCTCGTGCATGCCGACCTGCACGGTTCGGTCGTCTTCACCCAGGCCGAGGCCGAGAAACTCCCCGCCGCCATCGATCTCATGGCGCGCAAGGAGAAGGTGATGCTGGACGCCGCGCGGGCGCCCGGCTTCAACCTGCAAAGAATCAGGGAAGCCATGGCCGCAATGGAGAGGGTTACTTAAGGGCACCTCTAATAATTCAGCATTCTAGAGTACTGGACAGTGACGAGTTTTCCGTTTCATCTCACGCGGCCATACGGCTAGCATCCAAGTCTGGGTCATAGCGGTGGTATTTGACGACTATTTTCTTGAGGTTGGCGTCCAAATGTGGAAACGAGAAAAATGCCGGGATGGCCGTTCGAAGGGCGTTTGCGACGATAAGCTCGGAGGGAGGTAGCTCCGGGTTCATGGTGCGAAGCCAGCTACGGAAACAGCGCCAAACCTC
>SHXO01000120.1 GCA_009693245.1 Betaproteobacteria bacterium
GCCGTCAATGGGCAACCCAATAATATTTTTGCGGCGGCGCAATAGTCCTTCTTGGGCTCTTGGCAAGAACCGGCTCGAAGTTGGTGCGATCCCGTAGCGGCGCACCAAAACCATGCACTAGAATCGTTCGCCCCTTCCCCTGGCACCGCGCAGTGGTTTGCGGAAAAGTACTGGCCAATTCCACTGCAACGAAGACATAATCATCCGCATCATGAATTCCCCCAGCTCCGCGCCCATGTCTCCGATTCGAATCGGGGTGTTGTTTTCCGAAACGGGAGTCACTTCCGTCATCGAGCGTTCGCAACTCTTGGCGACGTGGCTTGCCATCGAAGAGGTCAATAGCGCGGGCGGAATTAATGGGCGCGAAGTGGAGTTGGTGGCTTACGATCCGCAATCGCGGCCAAGTAGGTTTCAAGCGCTGGCCAAGAAGCTGGTGAGCGAAGACGGTGTACGTGTCATCCTCGGCTGTTACATGTCGAGTACGCGCAAGGCACTGATTCCAGTGGTGGAGAAATCCAATTCGCTCCTGCTCTATCCCACGCTCTACGAAGGCTTCGAATATTCTCGCAACACCATCTACACGGGCGCGGCGCCTAACCAGAACAGCGTTCAACTGGCGGAATACATGACCCGCGTCCACGGGTCGCGCGTGTTCATGGTGGGTTCGGACTACATATACCCCTACGAATCCAATCGCATCATGAGCGATCTGATTCTGGAACGCGGCGGCCAGAAAGCGGGAGAGGTCTATTTGCCGCTCGACGCCTCCTGGGAAGACTTCGTCACCCTGGCCAAGCGCATCAAATCCCTGAGTCCCGATTTTATTTTCTCCACGGTCGTGGGCGACGCGACGTCGCTATTCTATAAAGCCTACCGCCAGCTCGGCATGGATCCGGCGAAGATGCCCATCGCCAGCCTAACGACTTGCGAAGCCGAAGTTCGCCAGATGGGACGCGACGTGGCCGAGGGGCACATCACCGCCGCGCCTTATTTTAAGTCCGTGAATACGCCCGCCAACCGAGCCTGCCTGGAGAATTTAAAGCGGCGCTTTGGAAGCGAAGTCATCACCAACCAGTGCTGGGAAGCCGCTTATTTTCAAGTCCACCTCCTCGCCAACGCCATGCGCCGGGCGGGCTCCGACGATGTGGAGGCGCTGTTGCGCGTGCTGCCTGGTTCGGAATTCGATGCCCCGCAAGGCAGGGTACGCATCGATGAGCACAATCACCATACGTATCTGCGCCCGCGTATCGGGCGGGCGAACAGCAAGGGCCAGTTCGACATTCTGGAGGAGACCCATCATTGGGTGAGGCCCGACCCCTATCTGATTTCGCACTCATTGGAAGATTGGACCACGCGGGTGCGCGTCGCCAATCAATAGCCATGACCAGAACAACATCCGGCACTTCGCTTTCGCTGCGCAATCTGCGCTCATTGAAGATCGCCGTATTTCATCCCGATGACGCCGACGGGCGCGAGTTGCTCGCGCAATTGGAACGCATCGGCTGCCGGGTGAAAGCCTATTGGCCGCCGCACGAACGCATGCTGGAAGACGAGCCGGACTTGGTGTTCCTGGCTGTACGGCCGGAAGTCATCGGCTTGGAATTAACGTGACTCAAGCGCGCGTGGCACCCGCCGGTCATCGCCGTGCTCACCTACGAGAACCCCACCATCATCGAGGCGATGCTGCGCTTCAATGCGAGCGGCGTGATTGCCTCCCCCGTCAAATCCTCTGGCTTGCTCTCCTCCATCGTGCTGGCGCGGCACATGCGCCAGGAGGAGATGAACCGGTCGAAATACGTCGCGAAACTCGAGCAAAGACTCCAAGCCCAGCGCAAACTCGACCGTGCGAAGGCCATCCTGATGCACACGCGCGGCCTATCCGAGGACCAAGCCTACAAGATGCTGCGAGAACAAGCGATGACCAAGCGCGTCACCACGGAGGATATCGCCGATGCCGTGATCAACGCCAACGAAATTCTCGGCCTGGATACCAGGCCACAAACGAAGGCCTAAAACAAGAAGTAGCGCTGCGCCATGGGCAGAACCTTGGCCGGCTCGCACGTTAGCAACTGGCCATCCGCGCGCACCTGGTAGTTTTCCGGATTGACCTCGATCTTGGGCGTGGCGTCGTTCCACTTCAGATCTTTCTTGGATAGAGTGCGCGTGTTCTTCACCGCCACCATGCGTTTACGCAATCCAAGCTTCTCGCCGATGCCCGCGGCTTGCGCGGCCCCCGACACAAAAGTAACGGACGTGGCGGTGCGCGCTCCAGCGAAGGCGCCGAACATGGAGCGGTAGTGAACGGGCTGTGGCGTCGGGATGGAGGCGTTGGGATCTCCCATGGCCGCCGCCGCGATCATGCCGCCTTTGATCACCAGCGAAGGCTTAACCCCAAAGAAGGCTGGCCGCCACAACACCATGTCGGCCAGTTTGCCAGTTTCGATGGAACCCACTTCGTGCGACACACCATGGGTGATGGCCGGGTTGATGGTGTACTTGGCGACATAGCGTTTGACGCGAAAATTATCGTTGCCAGCACCGTCTTGCGCCAAGGATCCTCGTTGAATGCGCATTTTGTGCGCGGTTTGCCAAGTGCGCAGAATCACTTCCCCCACGCGGCCCATGGCCTGCGAATCCGAGGACATCATGCTGATCGCGCCGAGGTCATGCAGAATGTCCTCGGCCGCGATGGTTTCGCGCCGGATGCGCGATTCGGCGAAGGCCACGTCCTCGGCGATGGAGGGATCCAAGTGATGGCACACCATCAACATGTCGAGATGTTCGTCCACCGTATTCACCGTGAAGGGCCGCGTCGGGTTGGTGGACGAGGGCAGCACGTTCGACTCGCCGCACACGCGGATGATGTCGGGGGCGTGGCCGCCGCCGGCACCTTCCGTGTGATAGGTGTGAATCACGCGGCCCTTGAAAGCCTCGATGGTTTTCTCCACGAATCCCGATTCGTTCAGCGTGTCGGTGTGGATCGCCACTTGCACGTCCATATCGTCCGCAACGTTCAGGCAGTTATCGATGGCCGCGGGCGTGGTACCCCAATCTTCGTGCAATTTGAGCCCAATGGCGCCCGCCTCCACCTGCTCGGCCAGCGGTTGCGGCAGACTCGTATTGCCCTTGCCCAGAAAACCGAGGTTCATGGGGAAAGCATCCGCCGCCTGCAACATGCGGTGCAGGTTCCACGGCCCGGGCGTGCATGTGGTCGCATTGGTGCCCGTCGCGGGCCCAGTGCCTCCGCCGATCATGGTGGTCACACCGGACATGAGCGCTTCTTCTATCTGCTGCGGGCAAATGAAGTGAATGTGCGTATCGAGCCCGCCCGCGGTAACGATGGAGCCTTCACCCGCGATGATTTCCGTGGCGGCACCAATCACGATTTGCACGCCTGGCTGGATGTCCGGATTCCCAGCTTTGCCAATGCCGCTGATGCGCCCGTCCTTGATGCCGATGTCGGCCTTGACGATGCCCCAGTAATCGAGAATAAGAGCGTTGGTGATCACGACGTCGGCCACTTCGGCGGCGGGGCGCTGGCCTTGGCCCATGCCGTCTCGGATGACCTTGCCGCCGCCGAACTTCACCTCCTCGCCATAAATGGTGAAGTCCTTCTCCACCTCTATCCACAATTCCGTATCGGCCAGGCGAACGCGGTCTCCCGTGGTGGGGCCGAACATCTCCGCGTAGGCGGAGCGCGCAATCTTGCTGCTCATTTAAGCTTCCCCATCACTTTTCCCTGGAAACCGTATACATGACGCGCGCCCGCCAGCTCCACCAGATCAACGCTACGCGCCTGCCCTGGCTCGAAACGAACGGCCGTTCCAGCGGCGATATTGAGACGGAAGCCATAGGCTTTTTCGCGCTCGAACTGCAAGGCCTCGTTGGTTTCGAAAAAGTGATAGTGGGATCCTACTTGCACGGGCCGGTCACCCGCATTGATCACCGTGACGCTCACGGTCTTGCGTCCGGCGTTCAATTCGATCTCGCCCGGTTGCGCGCGCACCTCGCCTGGAATCATGTTCTGTCTCGCCGCTAAGGAATGGGATGGTGGACGGTAACCAGCTTGGTGCCGTCTGGGAAAGTGGCCTCCACCTGAATCTCTGGGATAAGCTCCGCCACGCCTTCCATGACGTCATCTCGAGTCAGCAATGTGGCGCCATGGGCCATGAGGTGGGCCACGCTTTTTCCATCGCGCGCGCCTTCCATGATGGCCGCGCTGATGAAGGCCACGGCCTCGGGGTAGTTGAGTTTTAGCCCGCGGGCGCGGCGCCGTTCGGCAAGCAATGAGGCCGTGAAGATGAGCAGCTTATCTTTTTCTCTCGGGGTGAGGTCCATGATGCACGCCGCGTGCGGCGAAGGCAATTGATCGTGGACAGCATTCTGCGCGATCCGCGCGCTCAAGACAAACCATTGAGATAGGAAAAAGCCTCTACTCGGTAGGTATCGCCTACCGAGTAGAGGCTTGGAGGGACTGGGTACGGCTGGCTGCTAACCTAAGCGGTGGCTTGGTCCGCGATTTCGTGGGCGCGGTCGAGGGCGTCGACGAGCGTTTCTTCGGGAAGAGCGTTAATGGTGGCGGCCAGAACATCGGCCTCGAGATAGGAATTACGCGGAATGTTTTTTGAATCGAGTTTGGCGACAAACATCGCCGCGGCGCCGGCGGCGCGTAAAAGTCTGTAGCGCTCGGCCATGAGTATTTCCATTTCGCAACGTAGCATTGCCACTTCTTGTTCATGAATACGTCTAGAAACCACAACTTCCTTCGCGCTGGCGCTATGCAACATCATTCTCCATTATTTATTGATGGCTACCGATACAAGTGCTGGATGCAGGACTTGGACCAGATCAACCGGCGCGATCCCCACGAGATATCCCCTCTTCCCCCCATTTATGTAGACCTTGGGAAGGTCAAGAATCGTTCTCTCCATGTATATCGGCAGGGGCTTTCGAATACCTAAGGGCGATGTTCCGCCTACCACATATCCGGTGTGGCGGGTGGCGGTTTCCGGATCGCAAGGCTGAATCGTCTTGACACCCGCGACGCGCGCCAGCTCTTTCGTGGAAACTTGTTTGTTGCCGTGCATCAGAACGATGAGAGGATTTTTCCGCTCGTCCTCCATGACCAAGGTTTTGACTACCGCGTTCTCATCCACTCCGAGTTCGCGCGCGGAAACGGCGGTGCCGCCTTTTTCTTCATATTCGTAGAGATGATCGGAAAAGGCGATACCTTTGCCGCGCAAGTGCCGCACAGCGGCGCTAACAGGTGCCTTTTCCTTGCCCACGAATGCCGGGCTAGCGCAATATACGGTAGAGCATGTGCAGCATGCCAGCCGTGGCGCCCCAGATGTTTCTGCCCTCGTAGGGCATGGAGTAATAGTGCCGCTGGCGGCCGTTGGCGACGTCGGAATGTTTGCGGTGGTTTTCCGGATCGAGCAAGAAACTAAGCGGCACCTCGAAGACTTCGGCGACCTCGAAGGGATCGGGAGTGAGTTCGATGGGCGGCTCGATCCATCCCACCACCGGCGTCACGCGAAATCCCGTTGGGATGTCCCACTCGGGTAACTGGCCAATTAGCTGCACCAAGTCTCGCGCCAACCCGGTCTCTTCTTCCGCTTCGCGAAGCGCGGTGCTGGCGCGGTCGCGGTCGCCTTCATCCACGCGCCCGCCCGGAAAACTTATTTGGCCCGCGTGATCGTGAAGATGAGCCGTGCGCTGGGTGAGCATGACGGTAAGGCCGCGGGGCCGGTTGATCAGGGGCACGAGCACGGCCGCGGGCGTGGGAATTCTCTCCGGCGGGTGAAGGTAGCGCGGCAGCACGCCCTCGGAAAAATTCTCGGGGAGCCCGTGCGCGAGCCGTCTCTCGATTTCATCTTTATGCCAACGCTTCGCGGCGAGGCCAACCCCAGAGCGTTCCGTTTTTGCGTGCATGAGTGCGTTCATGGGTACTGCATCAGCGGATTATAGGGGCTGGGGTGACAAACCGTCTTCCTTATGCCGGACCGGTGCGCGCCGGTGCTTCGAGTTTATCGATTTCGTCGCGCACGGCCTCCAGATGGGGATTGAGCCGCAGCGCGGCTTGGAAGGCAAGGCGCGCCGCCGCTTCATCCCCCGCCGCCAAACATATCTCGCCTAATCCCGCTAGGGCTCCGAAGTGGCGGGGCTCGAGCTCCAGCACTCGGTGAATATCTCGCACGCTCTCCTCATCGCGCCCTAATAGGTAGTACAAAGTGGCCCGCTTGTTCCACGCCTCGGCGTAGTTGGGACAAGCGCGCAAGAGCATCGCCAAACGCGTTTCGGCAATGTCGAAGCGGTGGGCGGCGATATCCGTGGCGGCCTTGTCCAGCACCTCGGCGGCACGTTGGTGGGGATAGTGCATCCACAACGCCCAGATATCATCTTCCACCAAGGCGGCGTCCAAGGCCGTGGAGGTCAGATAGGCGAATAATTGGTCCAGGCGCGAGGGCAAGGCCGGCGAGGGGTGCCGCGCCCCTAAATGGGTCACTAGATTGAGCGTTCCGGCGTAGGTGGTGGTGTGCATGGGGTTCTCCTACCCATCTTCTATCAAGGTCTATACCAGGTGCATAGTCATCGTTGGGCGGCGGCATCGACGACCGCGAAAGCCGTCATATTCACCAACCGCCGAACCGTCGCGGTGGGCGTCAGGATGTGGCAGGCCTTCGCGGCACCCAGCAGGATGGGGCCCACGGTGATGCCCTCTCCCGCAATGACCTTGAGCAGGTTGAAAGTGATGTTGGCCGCGTCCAAGGTCGGCATGATGAGTAGATTCGCTTCGCCCTTGAGCCTGGAGTTTGGAAAAATTTGCAGGCGAATTTCCTCGGACAATGCGGCGTCCCCGTGCATTTCGCCTTCAACCTCCAAGCCAGGCGCCGCCGACTCCAGTATGGTTCGCACACGGCTCATTTTCTGGGCGTATGCGTTGTGGGAACTGCCAAAACTAGAATGGGAAAGCAGCGCCACCTTGGGCATCAATCCGAAGCGCCGCACTTCGTCCAGCGCGCATCGGTGTCTTTCTGCGCGCGCTTGTCCGGCTCCTCCTTCCACAGCCCTGGATCCTCTCCGGCCGGGGTGGCCTTGATCCGCGCGTTCTCCTCCCGCGTGTTGCGGCTCTTGGGCACTTCCACAAAGGTCGCACCGATCATCTGCCCGGAGCGCGCCTCATAGCCCCTGGCGGCCAACTGCCAGTGAAAGGCCTGGAACAACACCTCGAATAAGCCCAGGCGCTTCAAGCG
>SHXO01000121.1 GCA_009693245.1 Betaproteobacteria bacterium
CTTGCACGAATTGGCGCGCGGACAGATTCACCGCGACGCGAAGCGGAGGAAGTCCGATGTCTTGCCAGGCACGCCGGTGCATGCAAGCGGTTCGAATTGCCCAGTCGCCGATACCGACGATGAGTCCTGTCTCCTCCGCCAAGGGAATGATCTTGTCCGGCGGTACAGCGCCGAATTCCGGATGTTTCCAGCGAAGCAGGGCTTCCAGCCCCACGATCTTTCCCGTGCGAGGATCGGCCTTCGGTTGGTAGTGCAACGAGAGTTCGTCCCGGCTCAGCGCGTGGCGTAGGGCGGACTCCAACTCCAGCCGCTCGAAGGAGTGTTCGTTGATGTGCTTCGTGTAGAACTGGTAGGTGTTCTTACCGAGTTCCTTGGCGCGGTACATGGCGATATCGGCGTGTTTGAGCAAGGTCTGGGAATCTTCGCCGTGGACAGGGAACACGCTGATACCGATGCTCGCGGTGACGTGTAATTCACCACCTTCCAGCGACATCGGCCTGGTCACTTCCGCGAGAATCCGCTCGCATATCACGTTCACTGACTTTAGGCTCCCCAACTTACCCATCAAGACGACGAATTCATCGCCCCCTTGCCGCGCCACCATGGCCGTTCCGCTCGTACAGGCCGCGAGCCGCGCCCCTACCTCCTTCAATAGGCGGTCACCTGCCTCGTGACCTAGGGTATCGTTGATATTCTTGAAGCGGTCGAGGTCTATGAACAATACGGCCAAGCGCTCTTGCGCGACTTTGGCCTGGGTAATCGCCCCCTCGAATCGTTCGGAAAAAAGTAGCCGGTTGGGCAATCCAGTCAGCGGGTCGTGGGTCGCGAAGAATCGCAACGCGTCCTCCGCTTGCTTGCGCTCTCTTACTTCCCGGTACACCAGATAGAACACGAAACACAGCAAAGCTATGTTGAACCCGCTCGCGACATAGGTACTCGCCTTGCTAACGCCAAAGTTTTCCCGCACCTGCGCGGTGCGTTGGAGTAGCGCGGTCTCGCCGGCCTTCGTCATGCTGGATAGTTGTTCGTACATGCGGTCGAGTAACCGGGCGTTGGTGTTGGAGCGCACTTCCTTCAGCGCCGCCGCTTCGCCGCGCGCGCCATGGATCTCTTCGATCTTCCCATAGCGTTCGCCGGCCGCGCCGGTCAACTCGCCAAACTCGCGTAACCGTTGCACATCTAGTACAGTACCCGCGAACTTCTCCAACTCCCTTAGCGCAACCCCCGCCTCGCCCAATTCCTCCCGTGCCTGGCGTAAATGGGCGGTGTTCCCTCGCAAAATATAGCTCCGATGCGCGCTTTCCAGCGTGTCGAGGCTGGCACGTATGCGCTTCAACCGTTCGAGGGCTTGCAGGTCATTCTCGACCGAACCCGATGTCAGGACGACGGAATCCATCGCCCGGTACGAAATAAGCGCATTGCCCGCCAAAACAGCTGCCGCGGCAACCAGGCCCGCCAGGAATTTCCCCGATACTGCGAATTTCAATTTTGACCCCACCCGCGCTAGTCGCGCCCCGGTCCATGAAGGCCGGGGCCTCGCGAACTGACAAACAACTTGAATTAGTTCTTTGCGGGATGGATGCGCAAGTCATATACCACGACTCACGCGGAGAGCGAAGGTACCTACTGACAACCTAACTTGGTCTTAAGCGGCTCAAGTTTTCCTGGACTTTCTCCAACGTGGAGCGCAGCGCAGCCAAGCGCGCGCGTTCCTGCTCCACGATATGCGCTGGGGCGCGCTGTGTGAAGCTCGCGTTGGAAAGCTTGTCTTCTACCTTGGCGATATCGGATTCGAGTTGGGTGGACTCCTTCGTAAGACGCTCGTGCTCGGCCGTCCGGTCAATCTCGATCTTCAGCATGAGCCTAAGATCCCCCACCACTAGGACAGGAGAATCGGCGGCGGGTAGCTCCGCCCCGGCACATGCAATGCCGCTAAGCTTGGCGAGAAACTTCACGTAGGGCAGGATGGCGCCGAGCGCTAGCGTGTCACCCGCAACCAACAGCGGAACCCGTAAAGCGGGAGAAATATTCATTTCACCACGCAACGTGCGGCACGCATTGATGATTTCTTTCACCTGCGCGATTCGGGCTTCGGCGTCATGGTCGGTATTGCGTGCGTCAGCTTTGGGATATGGCGCCAGTGAAACGCTGCCGCCGGACTTACCGGCCAGTGGCGCGACCTTCTGCCACAGTTCCTCGGTGATGAAGGGAATAACGGGGTGTGCCAAGCGCAGGATGGCCTCTAGCACGCGCAACAAAGTACTCCGCGTTCCGCGCTGAACCGCCTCCGAACCTTCATTGATCTGCACCTTGGAGAGTTCCAAGTACCAATCGCAATACTCGTCCCAGGCGAACCGGTAGATCGCATTGGCCACGTTGTCGAGGCGGTACTCCGCGAACCCTTTCTCCACCTCCGCTTCCGTGCGTTGCAGTACGCTGACAATCCACTTGTCGGCCACGGAGTACTCCACGGGCGCGCTGTCGTCCAGCCCGCAATCCTTGCCTTGCGTGTTCATGAGAACGTAGCGCGTGGCGTTCCACAGCTTGTTGCAGAAGTTCCGGTAGCCCTCGCAGCGCTTCAAATCGAAATTGATGTTACGGCCCAGCGTCGCGTAGGCCGCCATGGTGAAGCGCAAGGCATCCGCGCCATGAGCGGCGATGCCCCCGGGGAATTCCTTGCGGGTTTTCTTCTCGATGCGCGGCGCGTGCTCCGGTTTTCGCAGCCCCGTCGTGCGCTTCTTCAGCAAGGGCTCGAGCGCTATGCCATCGATGATGTCCACCGGATCCAAGGTATTGCCCTCGGACTTGGACATCTTCTTGCCTTCGGCGTCGCGGATCAAGCCGTGGATGTAGACATGCTTGAAGGGCACGCGCGCCGTGAAATGAGTGGTCATCATGATCATGCGCGCCACCCAGAAGAAGATGATGTCGAATCCCGTCACCAATACCGATGAGGGCAAGTACAAGTCGTAGGCAGCCTTGTCATCGCCCACGGGCCGCGGCCATCCCAGACTCGAATGGCATACCAGCGCGGAGGAAAACCAAGTGTCGAGGACGTCAGGATCGCGTGCCAGCGCGGCTTGCGGCGCGAGACTCCGCGCGTACTTCGAGCGCACTTCCTCTTCGGTGCGGCCGACGTAGACGTTACCGGCATCGTCGTACCATGCGGGAATCTGGTGGCCCCACCATAGCTGGCGCGAGATGCACCAATCCTGGATGTTGTTCAACCATTGGTTGTAGACGTTCACCCAGCTGCCGGGAAAGAACTTGACTTCGCCGCGTTCGACGACTTCCAGCGCGACCACGGCAATGGATTTGCCGGGGAAGTGCGTGCCTTCGGGCGCGGGTTTGGACATGGCGACGAACCACTGGTCAGTGAGCATGGGCTCGACCACTTCGTTGGTGCGTGCGCAACGCGGCACCATCATCTTGTGGGGCTTCGCCGCCCCGACCAGCCCGAGGGCTTCGAGATCCGCCACCACGCGCTTGCGCGCTTCGAACCGGTCCAACCCGCGATAGGGCGCGGGCGCGTTGTCGTTGATGCTGGCTTTGAGCGTCATCACGTTGATCACGGGCAGTTGGTGGCGCTGTCCCACCTGGAAATCGTTGAAGTCGTGCGCCGGTGTGATCTTCACGCAACCGGTGCCAAACTCCTTGTCCACGTAGCTGTCGGCGATCACCGGAATACGCCTGCTGCATAGAGGCAGCTCCAATTCCTTGCCAACGAGATCAGTGTAGCGCGCATCCTCCGGATTGACCGCCACCGCGGTATCGCCCAGCATGGTTTCCGGCCGCGTGGTGGCCACCACGACGAACCCCTTGCCGTCAGCCCTCGGATAGCGGATGTGCCAGATCTTGCCATCCTCTTCTTCGCTTTCCACCTCGAGATCGGAGACCGCGGTGCCAAGTTTTGGATCCCAGTTGACGAGCCGTTTGCCACGGTAGATGAGACCTTGTTCGTACAAGCGCACGAAGGTCTCGGTCACCACGGGCGAGAGCTTGGCGTCCATGGTGAAGTACTCCCGCCGCCAGTCGCAGGAGTCTCCCAACCGCCGCATCTGGCCGGTGATGGTGGAACCCGACTCCTCCTTCCACTCCCACACTTTCTCGTTGAACTTCGCGCGCCCTAGCGCGTGGCGAGAGCTGCCTTTGGCCTCCAGTTGCCGCTCCACCACGATTTGCGTTGCGATGCCCGCGTGATCGGTGCCCGGCAGCCACAAGGTATTGTGTCCGCGCATGCGGTGGTAGCGCGCGAGCGCGTCCATGATGGTTTGGTTGAAGGCATGGCCCATGTGCAACGTACCCGTCACGTTGGGCGGGGGTAATTGCACGCAGAAAGAGGGCTTGGAGGAGTCGTACGTCGCGTTGAAGATGCCGCGCGATTCCCAAATAGGATACCAACGCCGCTCGATCTCCGAGGGCTCGAAGCTCTTGGAAAGTTCCATGAAGGGGACCAAACGAAAAGAGCGGCGAGTATAGCCCAGGGGTTAATCCCGCTACGTTTGTACGCTCTTGGCGAGATCGTGCGTGCGAATTTCATAACCACGATCGCGATAGAAGCGAAAGCGCGCGCGCGCCGCCAGCTTGTCGTCTTCATCGAGGCCCACGATTTCGATGAGGCGCTCGAAGCGGCTAAAGACGTGGGAGCAGTCGGCGCTGAAATTTACCAGCACTTGCTCATGCACCACCGGCTCGGCAACGTGATCGACGATGATGGGCGTGACGCTCGCGCGCTTGCTGGCCGCCCTGCAATGGGGCAAGAAACCGGTGGCTGGTTGCGTCCATAGATAACGGTCCACTTTCTCCGTGCTTTCTTGGCCGTCTGTCAGCACAAAGAGCCGCGCGCCTTGGCGCAAAGCTTTGTTGCTTAGCGTGGCAAGCGTGGAGAGACGGCTGTCCGCGTTAATGTAGAAATCGATCCGCGTCATCTCGCGGCACTACGCGCTTTTTCGCATCAGATAGTTCGTGAGCAGCGGCACCGGCCTACCGGTGGATCCCTTGTCCTTGCCCGAGCGCCATGCCGTACCGGCGATGTCTAGATGAGCCCACTTGAACTTCTTGGCGAAGCGCGACAGGAAGCAGGCCGCGGTAACGCTCCCCGCCGGGCGCCCGCCCACATTCGCCACGTCGGCGAAGGGGCTCTTGATCTGCTCATGGTAATCGTCCCAAAGCGGCATGCGCCAAGCCCGGTCCCACGCGTCCATGCCGGCATCGAGAAGATCCTTGGCGAGCGCTTCGTCATTACTGTAAAGCCCGGTGGCGACATTGCCCAGGGCAACGACGCAGGCACCCGTGAGCGTCGCAATATCGATGACGGCTTCGGGTTGGTAGCGCTCCGCATAGGTAAGCGCATCGCACAAGATGAGACGGCCTTCGGCATCCGTGTTAAGAATTTCTATCGTCTGTCCTGACATGCTGGTCACCACGTCGCCTGGCTTGATGGCATTTCCTCCGGGCATGTTTTCGCAGGTGGGAATTAGCCCCACCACGTTGACGGGCAAGCGCATTTGCGCGACGGCCTTCAGAGTACCCAACACACTGCCCGCGCCCGACATGTCGTACTTCATCTCGTCCATCTCACCCGAGGGCTTGAGCGAAATGCCGCCGGTATCGAAGGTAATGCCTTTGCCGATCAGAACCACGGGCTTCGCACCTGCCTTCGCACCGTTGTACTCCAGCACGATGAACTTCGCCGGTTCGCGAGTACCTTGTGTCACCGCGAGGAAGGAACCCATTTTCAAGCGCGCCATGTCCTTCTCGTCCAGCACTTGCACTTTGAGTTTGTAGGCTTTTGCCAACTGCTGGGCCTGGTCCGCGAGATAGGTGGGGGTGCAAACATTGCTGGGAAGATTGCCCAGATCCTTCGCCAAGCTGACACCCGCGCCCAAGCCGGTGCCGCGTTCCCAGGAACGCACCAGCATCGCGCTCGGGCGGGCGGAAACGCCAAGGGAAACCTCGCGTAGCTTTCGCGCGCTAGCGGGTTTGCTCTTCATCCGATCGAACCGGTAGGTCGCGTCGGCCACCATCTGAGCGGCCTGCGCGGCCCGCCACGCTTCGTCCTTGTGGGTGACGGGAAACTCCGTGACATAAAGATGGGCATGCACGATGGCCCCATCACCGAGCGCGCGCACGGCCCGCGACACCGTCTCGCGATAGGTTTTTTCGCCCAGTTCGCCGGACTTACCCGCTCCCATCACCAGCACCCGCTCCGCCGTGACCCATGGGACATGATGCAGCATCGTCATGGTGCCCGCGCGGCCCGTCAAATCGCCGCTCGCCACGAGCTTCGAGAGGTAGCCCTTCGATGCACGGTCCACGCTCGCGGCGGAAGGAAGAAGTTTCTTGTCCTCCAATTGCCCCACCACGATGCAGGATGACTTTTGATTCTCTGGCGCTCCTACTTTTATGCTAAAGTCCACGCGGTTTTTTCCTTTCAGTTCAATTCGCTAACTTACCTTGGGCCAGCCGCCGAGGATTATCTTCGCTCTTTGCCCGCCAAGTCAAAGCCGTTTTCTCGATCGATGAATCATGATATTCGTTCGCTCGGCACTGCGTGAGTTCACGGCGTCGGGTGTGGTCGTGTTTGTCGTGCTGCTGGCCATTACCTTCACCACTCAGTTGATTCGCTTCCTGGGCCAGGCGGCAGGCGGGCGCTTGCCCGCCGACGCGGTGCTGACCATGCTGGGGTTCTCGGCGCTTGGGTATCTGCCGCTACTGCTATCCATCGCGCTCTTTCTCTCCATTTTGCTCACCATGTCGCGCGTGTACCGCGACTCGGAGATGGTGGTGTGGTTCAGCACCGGCGCGGGGCTCACTGCCTGGTTTAGGCCAGTGCTGCTCTATGCGGCACCCGTTACCGCCGTGGTGGCGCTGTTGTCCTTGTCGCTTACGCCCTGGGCCATCGGCAAGAGCGAGGCGTTTCGCCACCAAATCGAAGCGCGCGATGACATATCGGCCATTGCTCCAGGAATTTTCAAGGAATCCAAGCAGGGAGACCGCGTGTTCTTCGTCGAGAAGCTCACCAGCGATCTGTCGCAAGTGGCGAACATCTTCATGCACTCCATCGAGAACCAGCAACAAGGCGTCACCATCGCCCAGCGCAGTTTCGTGGACACTCACGAAAATGGCGACCGTTATATGGTCATGCTCAAGGGCCGCCGTTACGAAGGTCTCCCTGGCCAGGCGGACTACAAAGTCGTGAACTTCGCGCGCTATTCGATTCTGATCGAGCAGGGCGAGGCCAGGGCTTT
>SHXO01000122.1 GCA_009693245.1 Betaproteobacteria bacterium
GCAACAAGCGCATATGGGCGGGCATATCGTGCGCACCATCGGAATGGCCCGTGCACGGGCCAAGATCGCGATGATGAACCTGGTCTACAACATGGTGCGCCTGATGCAGTTGATCAAGCGTGCCGCAAAAAGCGCATTAGCCCCGCAAGGGGTCAATCCGTGTGCAGTTGGGTAAGTTTGATACAAAGCCAGTGAAGAGGCTCGCAAAACGCCTTGAAAGGCGCGAAATAACCCGGCTGAAGGTCACCTGGCCTAGAATGAAACTCATTTCGCTAACGCGGTAAGAGATCCGTCGTAGAAAAGTGATTATTAGAGGTGCCCTATAGACCGCTGAGGAGCGACCATATGAACATGAATACTGCACCTCAATCCACATCGCAAACCTCCAATGAGACCGCCCAGAAGAGGGTCCTGGTGATCGGGTTGGACCCCGCACTCAGTGATTTCTCGGATCCCAACTACGACGCGTTTCCCGGCATGACCGCCGCAAAGGTGTTGGCGGGACTCACCGCCGCCGAAGAAGGGCTGAAGGCTCTTGGCTATGACGCGCATCATTGTCTTACCGACTTTGGCCAGAATGCGGAGGCGGTAGTCACAGCCCAACTCTAACGGCGGCAGTTCGACTGCATCCTGATTGGTGCGGGTGTCCGGGCCGTCCCAAGCAACTTCATCCTGTTCGAGAAGCTGATTAACGTCGTGCATGAACACGCTCCTCGTGCCAAAATCTGCTTCAACACAAATCCCTCAGATACGCTGGAAGCACTGCGACGCTGGATATAAGGGTTGTCGCACCTCTATTGGCAAGAGCGTGTGGCGAATCAAGTGCAAGCAGGACTCTTGCGATTCTTCCATGCAGACGAAGGCATCGTCCGCCGCCACGGAAACGGAGGCCGGAAGGCCGCTCGCGAGGGTAAGGACGGCAGCGAAGCGCCAGATACCGGTAACGCGAAGCAACATCTCTATCTTCATGCGGACTCACCTACTTGACGAGGTTCTCGATCGCCATGGCTTTCGGGAAATCGAAAATCCACTAACCTAATGTGGAGTTAAAGGCCCCGCCATCGAGCAATAAATTCTGCCCGACAATGAAACCCGAGGAGGCCGCGCACAAGAAAGCGCACGCCTCGCCGAACTCGAACGGATCGCCTACGCGGCCGGCCGGGTTGGTCTTGGCCCGCTCGGCCAAAACTTCATCCACGGGACGGTTGGCTTTGCGGGCTGCGTCCGCCATCCCGGCACGTAGCCGGTCGGTGAGGAACGGGCCGGGCAGCAGTCCGTTGATGGTCACGTTGTGCCGTGCCACCTGGCGCGCGAGGCCGCCAATGAATCCTGTCAGGCCAGCACGGGCGCCGTTGGATAGGCCGAGTTCGGCGATGGGGGATTTCACCGTGCCCGAAGTGATGTTGACGATGCGCCCAAATTTGCGCGCGATCATGCCATCGACCACGGCTTTGATGAGCATGATGGGCGTGATCATGTTGCCGTTCACGGCCTTGACCCAGTCTTCCTCCGACCATTCGCGGAAATCTCCGCGCGGCGGGCCGCCAGCGTTGTTCACCAGAATGTCGGCGGCTGGACAGGCAGCTAGCACTTTGGCGCGGCCTTCCGCCGTGGTGATATCGGCCGCAACCGCGGTGACCGTTCGGCCGGTCGCGGCGCGAATCTCCGCCGCTGTCGCTTCGAGTTCACTGAGTGTGCGCGAATTGATCACCAGATCCACTCCATTCTTCGCCAACGACATCGCACACGCCTTGCCCAGGCCTTTGCTCGCCGCGCAAACGATTGCTTTCCTTCCCGTGATGCCTAAATCCATTCTTGCACTCCTTAGTAGTGTCAGGCCTTTACGCTGGCCTTGTCTTGGGTCTTCGTTTCAAAGTCGCTGGCGTCATGGCGCTCGTGTAGTTGGCTAGCAGGATCACCGAAGGTTCGGTTGACCATGCGGCCGCGCTTCACGGCGGGGCGTTGCGCGATCTGGTCGGTCCAGCGCTGCACGTTGGCATATTCCTGCACTTGCAGAAATTCGCCGCCTCCGTAGAGCAGGCCCTTGGCCAAGGCGCCATACCAGGGCCACACCGCCATGTCGGCGATGGTGTAGTCATCGCCCGCCAGATAATTACTATGCGCGAGGTGCTGGTCGAGCACGTCGAGCTGGCGTTTGACTTCCATCGAGAAGCGGTCGATGGCATATTCGATCTTCATGGGTGCGTAGGCGTAGAAGTGGCCAAAGCCACCACCTAGATAAGGCGCGCTGCCCATTTGCCAGAAGAGCCACGATAGGCACTCGGCGCGAGTGCGCGAGTCCGTGGGTAGGAAGGCGCCGAACTTTTCCGCCAGATACATTAGGATCGAACCCGATTCGAACACGCGTATAGGTGCCGGGCCGCTGCGATCCATCAGCGCCGGAATTTTGGAATTCGGATTGACCGCCACGAAACCGCTGCCGAATTGATCGCCCTCGCCGATTTTGATCAACCACGCGTCGTACTCCGCGCCGGCAAGGCCCAGCGCCAGCAGTTCTTCCAGCATTACGGTGACCTTCACGCCATTGGGGGTCGCGAGCGAGTAGAGCTGCAGCGGATGGCGGCCCACGGGGAGTTCCTTGTCGTGGGTGGGCCCCGAGACTGGGCGGTTGATGTTGGCAAACTTACCGCCGTTGGCCTTGTTCCAGGTCCAAATTTTGGGTGGTGTGTAGGGGGGCGTATCGCTCATGCGTGAAACTCCAAGTGAAAAGGGGCACACACGGAATTTTTGCCGTGATGGATGTGAAGGACTTTACGCGAATTCCGGGCATCGCGGAAACCGCATTGCCAGCAGCGTGATTAGGCGCTTACGGATTCGCTGTTGACAGAATTGGAGAAGAAATTGCGAAACGGTGGTCTGGTTTTGGGGGACCAACAAGGGGATCGCCCCTTGTTCGTAACATGATCGTTGCCGAAGCGAGTGCATGCGTTTTGGTTCCGGCTATGCTGGCTTACGATGTTCGGCCCTGCTATTCGCCAATAAAGTTGGGTTTGCGTTTCTCGACGAAGGCCCTGATGCCTTCCTTGGCATCCTTGGTGGTGCTCATTTCGGCGATGAATCGCGTTTCGCGTTCCATTTGCGACTCAAGGGTATCGTTGGGCGACATCATGACCAATTTCTTGATGCCACCGTAGGCCAGCGTCGGGCCCTTGGCGAGTTGCGTGGCGAGCTGGGTGACTTCCGCCATCAGATTGGCCGCGGGTACGACCCGGTTCACCAGGCCCCATTCGAGCGCCTCCTGGGCGGTGAGCACCCGGTTGGTCATGTACATTTCCAGGGTGCGCCGGTGGCCCAACAACCGGGTCAGGAAGAAAGTCGAGCTGCCGTCTGGCGTGAGGCCGATGTGCGTATAGGCGCTGGTGAACTTGGCCGTATCCGATGCGATGGCAAGATCGGCGCACGCCGCGAAACTCAAGCCGGCACCGGCCGCCACGCCGTTGATGGCCGCGATAACCGGGGCACGCATCCAGGCCAGCCGCGAAATACCGGTATGAAGGGCTCCGGTCATTTCGCGGATCAGCATCTCCATGCCGTCACCGCTCTTGGCGAATTCCGCGACGTCACCTCCGGCGCAAAACGCCCGGTCACCAGCGCCCGTTAAGACCACCGCGCGTATGGAACGGTCGGCACTGCAACGATTCACGATGTCGTAGAACGCCTTGGTCGCATGGCTATCAATGGCGTTGTACGCCTCGGGCCGGTTGAAGGTGATCCAGGCCACGTTCTCGCGGATTTCGAACCGCATACCTTGGTATTCCATTGCGCCGTTCCTCCTTAATTTCAGATTGGGAAAGTGACTTGGCCAGAAAGCTGGCTTATCAGGTGACGTACCTGGCCGGTGGCAAGGATACTTTAGGCGCGTCCCTGGGCCCGCGCGGCTGTATCATTTACACCCTGATCACTCAGGTTGCCGAGGACGAAACGATGAACAGTGTTGCACAAGCGCCCGTCGTGGAGGGAACTTCCGGATATTTGGATTACTTGGACGCCGGCGTGGTGTCGTCTCTCTACCGCAATGGCAAGGTTTTCACCCGGCGCGATAAGGATGGCAGCGATGCTGGCTGGGAGGGCGTCAACCGGCAAAAGCGGCAGATGAATATCCACAACGCCCGCCTTTTGCAGAGGGAAGAGCGCCACACCCTCGCGCGCAACGGCTACGAACTGCTGACTAGGCCGAATTCCATCGATGGCATCGATTTCTTCGACCACCAGCAAGTGGTGAAGGAGTACTACCCGCAGTGTGCCAAGATCGTGCGGGCATTCACCGGCGCGCAGGTTTTCGCCTTCGACCACAATGTGAGGTCGGCCACGGGCAAGCAAAGCAAGCAACGCATCGCGGGCGGGCAGCAAGTGCAAGGGCCCGCCCAGATCGTGCACGGCGACTACACGCTCACCAGCGCACCACAACGCCTACGAGACTTGACCAAGCCGCCCAAGACCAACGACACCTTGCGCGGAGTGGTTCTACAGGAGACGCAATCGCTCATCCGCCCCGAGGCGGCGGAGCGCGTGCTGGCCCCCGGTGGCCGGTTCGCGATCATCAACGTTTGGCGCAACATCGCCAAGGAACCCGTGGCCACCAATCCGCTTGCGCTGTGCGACGCGCAGACCGTGCACACCGAGGATCTGGTGGTTTTCGAGATCCATTATCAAGACCGTGTAGGGGAGAATTATTTCGCCAAGTACTCACCGTGGCATCGGTGGTTCTATTATCCTGGCATCACCCGCGATGAAGCCTTGCTAATCAAGCAATGGGATTCCGCGGGGCCCCTGGCGCGCTCGCAAGGCGCCAAGAGCGATGGCAGCGACCCCAAGTCACCTAGCACCTTCAGCTT
Source organism: Betaproteobacteria bacterium (assembly GCA_009693245.1). Classification (NCBI taxonomy): domain Bacteria; kingdom Pseudomonadati; phylum Pseudomonadota; class Betaproteobacteria; species Betaproteobacteria bacterium. The sequence continues at coordinate 4,857 of SHXO01000122.1, forward strand.
TCACACCGCGTTCGAAGATCCTTCGACACCGCCCGATGCTCCCGATCGCTGGAGTATCGAAGTGCGTTGTTTTGCCCTTTACGATACTTCCGTTCGTGGCGAGCCTGCCGAACCATGAACGGAAGAGTTACACAGCACCCGCCGCGCGCGACACCGTTCGCAGCACGCGGCAGCACAAATCGAGCGACGGAGTCGCGACGCCCAGTTTCGCCGCAAGGGCCAGTATGTGATCCAACGTTTCGTGTACTTCGAGACGCCGGTTACGGTCCGCATCCTGCAAAATGGACTGGCGAAAACTGGGGGCGCTCGCCCGCAGTTTTTCTCCGTGAGCCTGCACGGCCTTGACGGCGTCTTCCTCGCTGCCGCCGGTGAAGGTCTTGCCGCTGAATCCGCTATCTTGTAATTTCACGCCGTGGCGGATGGCCACATTGGCCGTTTCGCGCATAACACGAGCGGCCACAAGGGCCGTATCGGCATCGGCCAGGAAGCGCCAGGTCGGCAAGCGCGTCATCACGGCAAGCGTGCTCAAGCCGGACCATCCAACGAATTTGGACCACTCAATCGAGGTGATGTCAGCCGAAGATTGCGCATTGAGACCTGCGCGCACAAGGGTATCCACGAGTTCCTTTACCCGCGCTGATTCTCCACCCGGAGGTTCGCCAATAATGGTCGGGCCAGCCATGTTGTAGAGAACCGCACCTGGCAAGTTGCCTTCCGCCGGCAGAACGCCGCCGCCGATCATGCTGACGGCGCCCAGCGTTACTTGCGGCCCGAAAGCGCCCCTGAGTTGCGCGTTCTTGAGAACGCCGTTCTGTACGGAGAACGCGCTTTTCACGGCGAGCCCGCGAAGAGGTGCCAACGCTTGCTCGGTGTCGTAGGTTTTGGTCGCCACGATTACGACATCGGCCTCGCGCAAGGTTTCGGCCCGTGTCACGATCTCGCAGCGTGCCGTGAACGAATCTTGCCCAACGATGGCGATACCGTGCTTGCCCAGCGCGGCGGCACGGGCACCCCGGGCGACAAGCGAAACCTGGTGCCCGCCGCGTGCAAGATAAGCGGCATAGATGGATCCCAGCGCGCCCGCGCCAATAATCACGAAATTCATGTGTTCGAATCCAATTCAGGTTATGCGAAGTGGGAATGGTTGTAACCTAGAAAACGCTATTGCACACGAAGAACACGAGGGAACACGAAGGAAATCAAAAACAGCGAGGTAGCAAAGCCTTCACCCAATGGGTGAGCCTCGGTAGCGCCAGTTTCTTCGTATTCTAGTTTCAGCGTAACGTGCTACGCACATTAGCTTCCACTGAAACACCGTTTTCTTCGCGTTACCTCGTGGTTAATCGCCGTATGTAGGTTTAACCTGGAACCAGGGCGAAGCGCTTTTCCTCCATCGCCCTCCGGGAGAGGGAACGAGGGTGAGGGAAACGGTGGTAACAAACCCATCCCGTCACAAGTTTGGGAATACTCAGCAATCAGCGCTTTCATAAGCCACGTCACTGCGTGTGAGCTTCCCCCGAAATTTCGTCTTCCAAGAGTAGGAGTTTATTCTGGACGAACTGGAGGGATTGAAGATGAAGAAGCTACCAAAGCAGGAGTACACGGCAGAGTTCAAGCAACTGGCGGTGAAGCGCGTCAAGGGAGGCCAAAGC
>SHXO01000123.1 GCA_009693245.1 Betaproteobacteria bacterium
GCCACAACCACTTGTGCGCCGCCGCAGCCTTCGCGGGCGGCTTTCCCTCCAGCTTCTCGGTGCGCACCCGATACACCCTCACCGGTTTGGTGATGTTCTTGACAGCGTGCTCCGAGAGGAACTTCCGCCAGGAGGTAATGCGCAACGTCTCCCATATTTCCTGGTCGCCAAAATCCACGAAGAAGGACAGCGCTTTGATGGTGTCGAACTTCTCCGTGTCCGATATGGTGTCGGCCGGGAGTTCTAGATTGCGATAGGCGAAGGTCAGCTCCTTGGAGAAGTCTCCCCAAGTTTGATAACGGTCCTCGAGTTTTTTCTGCATCGCTCGCATGACCACCAGGTCCAACTCGGGAGGCAAATCCTTGCGGTATGCGCTGGGGGGCAGGGGATCGATGTTGACCGTTTGATAGAGCAAGCTGCCCCGGTTGCTGGCGTTATGAGGAAGCTTGCCGGTGAGCAATTGGTACATCACCACGCCAAGGGAATAGATGTCGGTTTGGTGGGTGAGTTCGCGGTCCTGCACCTGCTCGGGAGACATGTAGGCGGGCGAGCCGATGCCCTTGATCTGGGTGTGGTCGGCTTCGTCGTATTGCGCGGCGCCAAAATCGCTGATCTTGATGTGGGTGCCTTCCTTCACCAGAATGTTGGCGGGCTTGATGTCGCAATGGATCACGCCTTGCCTATGAGCAAAGGCCAGCGCCAAGCTGCACTTGAAGATGATCTCCACCACTTTCGACAGCGGCAACATGCTGGCCTGGTCACAGAAATCCTGCAACGTGTGGCCATCGATGTATTCCATGACGATGTAGCTGGCATCGGGGTCGCTCACCGCGTCGTAGATGGCGAGGATGTGGGGGTGCAGCAACTTGCCAGTGAGCGCGGCTTCGTTCAGGAACACCCGGCGGTAACGGCGCTGAAGATCCGTGTCCTCGGGCGCGCGGTTACGAATGACTTTGATGGCGACGTCGCGACCGGCGAAAGTGTCGCGGGCGAGGTAGACCACGCTGGTGGCACCGCGCCCGATTTCGCGTACGACTGGATACTTACCGATGCGCTCTGGTGGGGGTTCTTTCATGGGAAGGGCTGCACTGGCAACCCTTCGTTTATCGGCGAAATCCCCGCTGGCTTGATCCGGGAGCGGCGCGCTATTTCTTGATTTCCGGCACGTTCATGCCCTTCTTCACCGCGGGGCGCTCGCCCAATTGGCCGTACCAGCGTTTCACATTGGGGAAATCGCCAAGGTCCACTTTGTGCCAATCGTGCCGCGCGATCCAGGGGTAGGTGGCCATGTCCGCGATGGAATATTCGCTTCCCAGATACTGCTGTTTCGCCAAATGCCCGTCGAGTACGCCGTAAAGGCGCCGGGTTTCCTTGCCATAGCGCTCGATGGCATAAGGTACCGGTTCGGGTGCCGCCCGCAGAAAGTGATGGGTCTGGCCGAACATCGGCCCCACGCCTCCCATTTGAAACATGAGCCATTGAATGACTTCGAACTGAGCGGTCACTTTCGCGGGTAAAAATTTTCCGGTCTTGTAGGACAGGTACAGCAAGATGGCGCCGGATTCAAATAACGCGAAAGGCTTGCGTTCCGGTCCGGCGTGATCGACGATCGCGGGAATCTTGCTGTTGGGATTGATGGCGGTGAACCCGGGCGTGAATTGCTCCCCCTTGCCGATATCGATGGCGTGCACGCGATAGGGCAGTCCCACCTCTTCCAGCATGATGGAAACTTTGCGGCCGTTTGGGGTGGTCCAGGTATAAAGGTCGATCACTGCGTGCTCCGGCCATGGTTGAACGCAGGATTGTATCGGCCCCAAGTTCTTTGGGATGGGAGACAATGCAAGTGTTTCCCGCATGAGGTCCCTATCGCCATGTTGAAGTGGTTCTTGGTGTTCGTGCTAGCCATGTCATTGATCGGATGGTTCACGCCGCTATTGCGGCGGCTGGGCCTCGGGCGTTTACCGGGCGATGTGCATTTCAAATTGCGCGGCCAGGATTACAGCTTTCCCTTCATGTCCTCCTTGCTGCTCGCGGCCGTGATGACACTCTTGTTCCACCTGATTCGTTAATCGCGGCCGCGAGCCTGCGCCACCGCCTTGACGCGTGCTTGATGGATGGCCGCCGGGATCTGGCTCGCATCCGCTTGCGATTTCGCGATGGCGCCGGCGTCCACGGTAGAGGCGGCTTGCAGAGCGCGGAGAAATATTTCGCGCGGCGCATAGGGCAAGGATTCGTAACCCGGGCGGCCGTGAAAGTCGCTGGCGCAGGCCTCCAGCAACTGATGGAAGCGTTCCGGCCGGCGAAACGCGTCGCTGCGTTCGAGCAATTTGACCACGGTCCCGGCGCGCAACTCCTCCGCCCGGTGAATATCTCCGTGGAGCTGTGCCGCCAATAGTCCGAGATCCTGGCATTCGGAGGGAACGCGCAGCCGCGAGGAAAGTCCTTTTAGAAGTTCCACGCCGCGCGCCTCATGTCCGTGATGCTTAGGCCATTCCTCCTTGGGCGTGGCGCCCTTACCGAGGTCGTGGTTCATCACGGCGAATCGCACGGGCAAGGGATATTCGCGCGCGGCGGCGTAATCCAGACACAACATGGTGTGTAATCCAGTATCGATTTCGGGATGATGCCAGGCCGGTTGCGGTACGCCGAAGAGTGCGTCGACCTCGGGGAGAATTCTTTGCAGGGCGCCGCACGCGCGCAAAGCCTCCATCATGAGAGAGGGCCGCTCTTCCATCAGGCCGCGGGAGAGTTCCTGCCACACGCGTTCGGGCACCAGATGACCGGCTTCGCCCTCATCCACCATTTGCCGCATGAGAGCGAGCGTTTCCGGCGCGATCTCGAATGTGAAGCGCGCGGCGAAGCGGGCCACGCGCAGGATGCGCACGGGGTCTTCCGCGAAGGCGGGGCTCACATGGCGTAGCACTCTGGAGCGAAGATCCTTCTCGCCGCCAAAGGGGTCGATGAGGGTTCCTTCTTCGCCGCGCGCGATGGCATTGATGGTGAGATCGCGGCGGGCCAGATCTTCCTCCAGGGTGACCTCGGGCGCGGCGTGAACATTGAACCCCTTGTAGCCACGGCCGGTCTTGCGTTCCGTGCGGGCCAGGGCATATTCCTCGTGCGTGCGCGGGTGCAGGAATACCGGAAAATCTTGCCCCACGGGACGGAATCCTTGGCGCACCATATCCTCGGGCGAGCTTCCCACCACGACGTAATCGTGGTCCTTGACTGGGAGCCCGAGCAATTCATCCCGGACGGAGCCACCCACGCGGTAGACCTTCATGAACCCTTAGCGCCGCGCGCGGAACGCGTCGTAGCGGGCGCGCGAAGTAATGCCTCCGAGGAATTGCCCGGCGACTGCCTCCAATGGCATGGGTGAAAATCCGAAGATCTCGGGAAAGGGAGCATTGGAAACGCTATCCATTTTCATGTAATCCAGATTGTCGCGGGTGATGAGGCGCCCAGGCAAATGCTCCATCACGGCTGCCTGCAACCAACCCAGCGCACGCGGTAATCCGATGATCGCGGGATCCGTCCCTACCTGCATCGCGGTGTAACGCACCAACTCGCGCAAGGTGTAAATCTTGGGACCGCAAAGATCGTAGCTTTTCCCGTGGGTTTCCGTCTCCGTCAGGCAGCGCGCCACCGCGCGCGCGACATCTTCCACGTAGATGGGTTGGAAGCGCGATTGCGCGCAAGCCAGGGGGATGATGGGAAACGTGGCGGCCAGCTTGGCGAATAGGTTCAAAAACCGGTCTCCCTCGCCGAACACGATGCCTGGCCGGAGCACGGTGACAGCCAGACCCTTTGTCTCGCGCACGATGCGCTCGCCTTCGCCTTTGCTCCTCAGGTACCGGCTCGTGCCGGTGTTCGATGCATTGACCGCGCTCATGTGAACGAGCCGGGAGATGCCCATGCGCTGGCACAGGCCCGCGAGGGTACGGGGTAATTCAACATGATTGCGCTGAAACGCTCCCCCCGGGAAGTCGTTCAACACGCCAACCAGATTGATCACGCCATCCATGCCCTTCAGCACGGCTTCCAACTGCGCGGGATCGTGCACGTTGGCGGTACGCACATCAGCGGTAGGGAGCAAGATCAGATTCTCTTTCGCGCGTTCGCGGTCGCGAGTGGGGACGCAAACGTCAAGGCCCATTTGCGCGAGACGGTGCACTACGCGCCGGCCAATGAAACCCGAACCGCCCAGAACGCAGACTGTTTTGGGCGCCATCTAATTGCTGCCTGCCATGCGCCCCGCTATGGTTCCCAAACGAGATTTCAGGGCAACGAAGGGATGGCCCAGCACCCGGGCGTACTGCATGGTGTTGTTCATGACTTTCTTGACGTAGTCACGGGTTTCGCTGAAAGGAATCGTCTCGGCGTACACCGCGCCTTCCATGGCGCGGGAGGATTGCCAGTCGCGCGCCCGCGACATGCCGGCATTGTAGGCGGCCGAAGCCAGCAAGGGCTTGTCGTCCAGCATGTCGAGCAGTTCGCGCAAGTGGTAGGTGCCCAAGCTGACATTGGTGTCCACGGTGGTGATGGCGGTGCGGTCGATGCGGCCCAAACCCAAGCGGCGGGCCACTTGCGAGGCGGTCGATGGCATCAATTGCATGAGGCCCATGGCACCCGCGCTGGAGCGTACTTGGGGAGCGAAGCGGCTTTCCTGGCGAGACAAGCCGTAGACCCAGGCTTCGTCTATGCCATGGCGCTGGCTGTACGCGCTGAACACGTCGCGGTAAGGCAAGGGAAAGCGAAGGCGAAAATCATGGGTGAGTTTCGTACGCTCGGCCGTATCGATGGTACGGTCGTACCAGCCCGCGCGCCGCGCGAGTTCCGCGACGGCCAAAAGCTGCCTGTCATCCATCCGGCGGATGCTCCAGCGCCATTCCAGCACGGCTTCGTAGCGCAGATCCAGCTCGAAGAGCTTCAGCGCCCGGCGTAGCCCCTGGTTCTGGGCGGCGGTGTGCAAGTCATAGCTGGAAATTTCCGGGGCTTCGGGCAAGCCAGAAACGGTGATTCCCAACTCATCCGCGGCGAGTAGGCCGTAAAAATTATGCTCGGCGGATAGCGGCGCCAAGAGTGCATGGGCTTCGCTCGTTTTGCCTTCCTGCAAATACGCACGGGCGCGCCAATAACGCCAGGTGGAGATTTGGCGGTCTTTCTCGGGCATGGAATCGATCGTTGCGGCGATGCTCTCCCAATCCCCGCCGCGGATGGAGGCACGGACCTTCCAAGCGAATTGGCGTTCCGTGAGCGGTGCACCCCCGGCTTGGCGGAACCACTTCAGGGCTTGCGGGCGGTGTTTGAAGCCGCCTGCGGCCCCCAGCTGCGCCCACACATAAGCCTGTTCATCTTGGGGGAACTTGCCCTTGATCTGCTGCCAGCGCTCGTGTGCGAGCTCGGGGAGCGTGAGCGCCATCCTGAATAGCGCGAAACCCGCCATCTCTCGATCCGTTCGGTTCTTGAGTTTGAGCGGCTTTTGCTGAATGTACTTGTGGGGATTTCTAACCAGTGTTTCCCATTGTCTCTTGGCGGGCCGGGAAGAGGCGGGAAGGTAGTTGAAGAGGTGAGTGGCCGCCGAGCTATTGTTGGTTTCCAACTCCGCCCGGATGCGAATCCACAGATCGCTTTCGGAGAGGTGGCGCTCGCGCATCATGTACTCGAACAGCTCCGTGCAGGAATCGCCTATCACGGCAGGTTGAGCCCACATTTGCTTCGCTTCGCTAATGACCTCCGCGTTCTTGCGCTCGATGCGTGCCCGGGTGTTCAGGCAGCGCACGTCAGGGTCATCTAATTCGAAAGTCGCGAACTCGCGCTCCACGGCTTCCCAATCGGCTTTCTTGGCGGTGGCGCGAATGAGATCCCCGCGCGCGCGCTGGGTTGTCAGGCCTTCGGGTTGTTTCTCCAGAAACTCCCGCCATTCATCGAAGGAGCGCTCGCCGGGACCAGCCTTGAATTGCCAGTAGGCGATGTAAGGCCAGAGCAGATGGTCTTGAAGGCTGGTTGCCAGCCGGTTGAGACGTTCCGCGTCGCCCTGCTGGTAGGCCTCCCGGGCCGAGAGGAAGAGGGCATCGTCCTCGGCCGCGTGCAGCGGGCGGACGAAAGCAACAAAAACGGCGAATACGAGGAAAGTACGAGGGGTCATGGGCGAACCGGAGGGGAAACTAACAAAATTGTCGCATGTATCGGGAGCCTTCAGTGTCGCTATATCGGCTTGTCCGAGGCATAATGGCACCTCTAATAATTCAGCATTGTAGAGTAGTGTGTATGGAATCGATGTGATAAAAAGCCTCGAAGCGCAAAGTGATCCCGAGGCCGATGAAGAAAGACAAACTCAGGAAGCAACCCAAACCCAAGCAGCCTGGATTCTTCGATGTACAAGAGCGCGCCGAGCAACTCACTCGGATGGGAGATCCGCTGGTGGGGTTGAAGGCGCAGATTGATTGGGAGGCCTTTCGGCCCCAGTTGGCGCGAGTGCACGAGA
>SHXO01000124.1 GCA_009693245.1 Betaproteobacteria bacterium
TGGGCTCGGCGCTACTGGCTAAGCTGATCGATGTCAATCCAAAGGGCGCGGCGAGCTTCTGGATGATTGGTGCGGTCAAGGATAAGCATGCGTTCACTCCGATGCTGGCGGAGCTGGCCAGCATGGGCGTGCAGTGGGGCATCGTTCTAGGAGTGCTCGCGGTCAGCGCTGCTTTGCTCATGGCCGATCTCCTCAACAAACCTCTCCTAGCCTTGTCCGACACGGCGCGGCGCGTACGCGATGGCGACCATGCCGCTCGGCCCCCCGCGGGCCGCGGCGACGAAATTGGCGATCTGGCGCGCTCCTTCAACGCCATGCTGGATTCGGTACAACAACGTGACCAATCCCTCAACGATGCCCGCGAACGTGCCGAAGCACAGACGCGCGCGAAGCTGGAATTCTTCGCGAACATCGGTCCCGGCATACGTGGGCCGTTGCAGGGCACTCTCGGCACGCTGGAGATGCGCTCTCGAACGGAATTGAACGCGGAACAACGCGGTTTCCTGCGCACGGGTACCGGTTCGGCGGAAGCGCTCGATAAAGTGCTGAACGATGTGCTCGATTATTCTCAGACGGAAGCCGGAAGACTTTCCGCCGAACACGCGGTGTTGGACCTGCGGCGGCTCGTGGAGGAATTCTCCACCTCATTCGCGCACCGGGCCGAGGAGAAGAAGCTCGGGTTCCAAAAATTTGTCCCATCGGAAATTCCCGCGCAAGTGCTGGGGGACGCCACTCGCATTAGGCGGGTGCTGGCGCATCTTCTAGGGAACGCCATCCGGTTCACGCAGCGCGGGGAAGTCTCCCTGGCGTTGCACGCGCGCGCGGAGCCCGGCGGCCGTTACATCATTCGGTTCGGCATCAAGGATACCGGCATTGGCATGACTGACGAGGAACGCCTGAATTTTCTCTCCCCCCGTGCCGCCTTGGCGTTGCCCAACAACGATGGCCGGGGTTTATGGACGCTCGTTTGCCGCCGCTTAATCCAATCAATGAAAGGCGAAATGGGTATCGACAGTAAGCCCGGGCGGGGCAGCACATTCTGGTTTGAAATACCGGTTCGTAGCGCGGATACGAGTGCGCCCATGACACCTCGGGGCGAGGTCCGTGGCATGGTAGTCCCGGCGAGCCTCATAAAGCCATAGAATCAAGCAGGGAGCGCCGCCGTCGCGGCGGAACCCGGCGTGCCTGGAGACCGGGATCAGTAAGCTCCGGGGCTGAAAATCCGAGCTACCATGGCGCCTTCAGTTTCAAGGAGGAGGCGTCATGACAAGCACAAAGGTAGCCCTAGTCACGGGAGGATCCAGGGGAATCGGCGCGGCCATCGTGCGCGCCTTGGCCGGGGCTGGCTACGCGGTGGCTTTTACCTACCGCGACCGTAAGGACAGCGCCACCGCCCTCACCGAGGAATTGCGCCGCGCGGGCCACGAAGTCAAAGCCTTCCAATGCGACATCGGGGAAGCTGCCCAATCGGATGCCATCGTGGCGGACACATTGCGAGAATTTGGCCGCATCGATGTGCTGGTCAACAACGCTGGCGTGCATGTTCCGCATGTTCGCCTGGCGGATTTGAAGGACGAGGATTGGGCGTGGGTGATGAACGTCAACCTGACGGCGCCCTTTCGCCTTGCGCGCGACGTGCTTCCCAGCATGCGCAAGCAGAAGGGCGGGCATATCATCAACCTCTCCTCCAATGCCGCGCTACGGATGCCCGCGGGCTATGGCGTATACGCAATCTCCAAGGCTGGGTTGGAAGCCTTCACACGCATTTTGTCCAAGGAGGAAGGCCGCAACGGGATCCGCGTGAATGGCATTGGGCCTGGCCCCATTCGCACTGACATGTTGCGCGAAAGCTTCGAAGCCATGGGGAGCGAACGCGCAACGGCGTTCGTGGAATCATTCGCCCTGGGGCGCATGGGCGAGCCGGAGGAAATCGCCTCGGTGGTGGCATTTCTAGTGTCAGACGCGGCCAGTTACATGACTGGGCAAATCGTTTACGTGAACGGCGGGAGCGTGGTCTAGCTGGTGCGAATCTTCCTTGGAGGGGCAGGCCACCAACCGTAATGGGCCGGTAGTGCAGCATTGTTTAACACAGGACATGGGTAGGCAGGACCATCGGCCAACCTGGAGCAAGTGCCGGAGTCAGTATGGACATGTTGAGAAAAGTTTCCCTGCCATTGGCTTTCCATGCCGCCGTATTGAGCGCGGTCATGATCGGTTGCACCACCACGCACCCATTGCCCAAGGCGAGTGCTCCAGCCAAGAGCGCTCCAACCCAGCGCGCCAAGAGTGCGCCAACCCAGAACGTACCAGCCGAAAGTGCGCCAGCGGCAAGTGCTCCGGCGCCGGATAATGCCGCCGTCGCGCCGTCTCCCGCCATGCGCGCCAGCGTTGAAGAGAAGAACGTTCTGGTGCAAACCAACGCTTTCCGGCGCGAACACGGCCTAAACCAATTGCGGCCGGAAAGCCGCTTGATGGAAATCGCCCGGCGGCACGCGGCCAACATGGCTCGCAAGGACCGCTTCGGAGACACGGATAAGAACGGGCACGTCATGGATGGGCTGGACCCCGGCGATCGCGTGCAGGTCGGGGGTTATTCGTTCTCCCAAGTGGCTGAGAACGTGGGGTGGCAACTGCGGAAATCCGATCCTGTGGCCAGCATGGTCTAGGGTTGGAAGAATTCTCCCGGGCACCGCAAGAATCTGCTCATTCCCGAGATGTCCGACACCGGGGTGGGGGTGGCCAAGGGCCGGTCCGGTCGCTGGTATTTAGTACAGGTACTCGGGAAACACTACGAGCCCACCAAGCGCGTTTCCTCGCGCATGGTGGCCCTTGGTGGCAATTAGCCTGCTAAATCCGCGCGAGTATTCTTTCTAGCGCGGCCCGCATGGGCGCTGGCAAGGTCGCGGGCCGGCGCGTGGTTCTATCCACGTAAACGTGCACGAAGTGGCCTTGCGCCGCCGCGGCTTCGTTCTCGTTCCTGAATAAACCGATCTCATAGCGCACACTGCTGGTGCCCAGTTTCGCCACGCGTAGCCCAGCATGCACATGGTCGGGAAAGGTGACGGGGCTGAAGTACTGGCACATCGTCTCCACCACCAAGCCAATCACCGGGCTCTTGTCGAATTCGAGCACCCCTTGCTCGATCAAGTACTGGTTCACCACCGTATCGAAGTACGAGTAATACACGACGTTGTTCACGTGGCCGTAGACGTCGTTGTCCATCCAGCGTGTGGGAATCAACTGAAAGTGCCGGTAGGCGGAGCGCGATTCGGGTTGGGGTTTGGTAGTCATGATGCCTGAATCATTCATGCGAGTTCGGTCAGTGCATTATCACTTGGCTGGCCAATCGTCATCGCTTGCGGGAGGAACCCACGGCGAGCCTAAGCGCTCGCTGCCAATTCACCGCCAGCATTCCGGCAAGGATGATGATGGCCATGCCCCTGTGTGGTGCGGCCAGGACGATCATGAAGACCAGATGCACCGCGTAGCGTGCCCAAATCAACCCAGGCAGCGGATAACTCTTGAGGACGAGCTTCGCCAGCGTATCCATGCCAGAAAATAAAAACACCGCCAGCATCATGTAGCCGATGCCGCGCAGGCGGCTGGGGCGAACACTCACCAGCGAATGCCGCCCAGGGCATGCTTTCCCGCGAAACGGGCTCCTGGGCTCAGGCTTTCCTCGATACGCAACATCTCGTTCCATTTCGCCATGCGCTCGGAGCGGGCGAAGGAGCCGACCTTGATTTGGCCCGCGTCCCAACCGGTGGCCAGATGGCAGATGGTGACGTCCTCGGTTTCGCCCGAACGCGCGGAGACGATAGTGGCGAAGCCGGCTGCGCGCGCGGCCTCCATGGCCGCGAGCGTTTCGCAGATGGTTCCCGCTTGGTTGGGTTTGATGAGCACCGCATTGCAGGCCTTGTCAGCGGCGGCTTGCTTGACGAGTGCCGCGTTGGTGACCAGGTAATCGTCGCCAATGATTTGCACGCGCCGTCCCGCTTCCTTCGTGAATTCGATCATTCCCTGCGCATCGTCTTCCGCCAAGGGATCTTCGATGGACACGATGGGATAGCGCACCATCCAACCCAGAAGCATCTCGATCATGCCCTCGCTATCCAGCTCGCGCTTGTCGAGCCCCAAGCGGTAACGCCCGCTCCGGCCGAACTCGGATGCGGCGATGTCGAGCGAGATCGCGACATCCTCGCCGGGTCGGTATCCGGCTTTCTCGATGGATTGCAGCAACGCATCCAAGGCTTGTTCGTTGCTATCGAAGGCAGGCCAGTACCCGCCCTCGTCGGCCACGCCGTAGAGCGTGCCGCGCTCTCGCATGAACTCACCCGCCGCCCGGTAGACCTCGGCGGTCATCGCCAACGCCTCGTCAAAGCTGGTGGCGCCAATGGCCATCACCATCAAGTCCTGAATATCGATGCGCCGGCCCGCATGCGCGCCGCCCCCGAAGATCTGAATCTCCGGCAAGGGAATTCGCACAGGCTTGCCTTGCGCCAAGTAAGCAAACAGCGGTTGGCGCGCCACCGCGGCAGCAGCATGCAATACCGCCATGGATGCGGCGATCATCGCGTTGCCGCCTAGGTGTGTCTTATTCGCGGTGCCGTCAGCAACAAGCAAGGCTTGATCGGCGTCTTTCTGCAACGTGGCATCCATGCCTAGAAGGCATTGCGCGATCACGCCATTCACGTTTGCCACGGCTTGTTGCACACCCAATCCGCCGAGGGCGCGGCCGCCGTCTCGTAGATCCGCGGCTTCGCGCGATCCCCGCGAGGCGCCGGCCGGTGCGATCGCGCGTCCCACGGCACCTCCCGCGAGCCGCACTTCCGCTTCCACGGTGGGACGGCCGCGTGAATCCCACACCCGGCGGCCCTTTACGCTAGTAATGGTTGTCTCGCTCATGGTTCCGAATTCCCTTGGCTCATAGCCTCTCCCCACCGATACCGAACGGAACTCAACTCCCCAACGGGTTCCAATAAAAGGGTTCGGGCAACAGCCCGAACCCTTGCGCGCTGCCAGTCTTGCGTGATGTACTCCACCGGGGATTTGCCATCCACGCGCGCCAAGAAGAGTCCTGGTAGCAATCTAGCCGTGCGTGTCTCGATGCTTTCGCGCGCCTCCCAATCCACGCCTCGTAGATAGGCACCGGCCAAGGCACCGAAACATTTCAGATAGCGCGCAGTCCATTGCGGTTGCCACAGGCACTTGAGCATCATGTGATTCAGACAGAAGGCGAGATCGAAGGCCGGGTCGCCGTAGCAGGCGCACTCTGCATCGAGGAACACCGGTCCTTGCGGACCGCACAAAATATTCTTCGGGCTCACGTCGCCGTGCATCAAGGCAAGTTTAGTGTGCGCGGTTGCCTGCGCAAGCGCGACGAGCTGCGGTGCGCAGTCTGGATGCGCCGCGGCGGTGGCGAGAAGATAGGGTTCCAACCGGATCGGAAAGAAAATGTGATCCGTGGCGAAGCGCTCGCGAATTTCAGCGTGCCGGGCGGTGGCGCTGTGAATACGCGCCATACGCTCCCCAACTTTCTGCGCGAAGGTGGTATCGATCAAGCCTTGCGCCAATTGCTGTTTCCAAATCGGATAGCTTGCCTCGTCTAAATAAGCCATCGCGAGCAGACCCAGTTCTCGGTCTTCGCCCAGCACCGCAGGCGCGGCGCTGGGGTCGATGGCCGCAACCGTGCGCATCCACTGTGCTTCCCAGTGATTGCGTTCAACGGGTGCCCGCCAATCCGCCTGGACCTTGAGCTTGGGCAGGGCACGCTTGACGCAAAATACACGGCCGCCCGAGCTCACCTTGGCGATATCGGAGGACACGCCGCCCGCGAGTGGGGTAATTTCTGGCAGTTCGCCAGAGGAAAGGAGCCCCAGCCGGCGCAGGGACTCCACCATGGCGTGCGCATCGGGCATTGATGGGGTGGCCAGTGTTAGTCTTTTGGAACCGTACTTTTAGCATAGACATCGCATAGTCTCTTACGGATTCAATGTTGACAGGATTGGAGAAGAAATTGCGGAACTGTGGTCTGGTCTTGGTGGCTCAACAGGGGGATCGCCCCTTGTTCCTCCTTGGGGATAAACAAGGGGGGCTCCCCTTGTTCGTAATATGGGCACCTCTAATAATTCAGCATTGTAGAGTAGTGTGTATGGAATCGATGTGATAAAAAGGCTCGAAGCGCAAAGTGATCCCGAGGCCGATGAAGAAAGACAAACGCAGGAAGCAACCCAAACCCAAGCAGCCTGGATTCTTCGATGTACAAGAGCGCGCCGAGCAACTCACTCGGATGGGAGATCCGCTGGTGGGGTTGAAGGCGCAGA
>SHXO01000125.1 GCA_009693245.1 Betaproteobacteria bacterium
TCGAAGAATCCAGGCTGCTTGGGTTTGGGTTGCTTCCTGCGTTTGTCTTTCTTCATCGGCCTCGGGATCACTTTGCGCTTCGAGGCTTTTTATCACATCGATTCCATACACACTACTCTAGAATGCTGAATTATTAGAGGTGCCCTTTACTTGAGTCCCGCCCGGCGCAAAGCACTTATCGCACGGGCTCGGTCCGCCGGTTTTCTGGTAGCAGATCGTTGCGTTCGGCGAGTTCGGCTTGGATGTCCATCGCGCTTTGTAGCGCCTCCACCGCGCTGGGAAACTCCGCGAGCAGGGCATCGCCCGGTGTGTCGATCACCCGGCCACCGTGCTCGCCGATGTGGCGGCGCATCACCTCACGGTGGGCCGTGAGCGCTTCCAGAGTTGCCCGGTCATCCTCGCCCATCAGGCGGGAATAGCCAGCCACGTCCGCGCTTAATATCGCCACCAGCTTTCGTTTCGTTTCGGTTCAGCCATGCCCTATCCCTCGTCCGGCCGGCAAATGACGCCCCTTCGATCGCTCCCAACCCCATCTTCCCCGCAAGCGGGGGAAGGAGTTAGCTTGCAGGGCGTTTCACGCCTCACGCCTCACGCCTCACGCCTCACGCCTCACGCCTCACGCCTCACAACCCAATCCGCGAAATATTCGTCGTCGATCTTATATACCTCGCGTCGTAGGCCAAATGCATAGGTTGTACGCCCCACGTAAATGGGTACGAGCCCCTGCTGTTCCGCCAAATGCAATGGGTCCGTGGTGAGCAGCGTCGTTTTCCCGGTCTGGCGTGGCCCGAAGCTGGATATCGGACGGCGGGCTGCCGCCAGCACCGCCATTAGGTAATGACACGCCAGATCTGACCGGGAGAAATGCCAAGGGTCGATCGATTTCGCCATATTTCGCGGCGTATACGAAATTTCGCAAGAGACACGAAATCATTTGAAAATGTCGCGCGCTCCTCACTCCTCCCGCATCGCGCCTCGAGACGCTCCTCTGCCCGCTATGGCTATAATCCCGGCGGCATACTTATCCTTTCAGCGGCGCCCCCTCATTTGATACCAATAACACTTCCGCGCTCCCTTGCAACGCTTGCCGTGGCGGTTTTCCTCGTAGGGTGCGCTGGAACCAATCCGAGAGATCCATTAGAGCCCTTCAACCGGGTCGTGTACAAGGCAAACGATGCCCTGGATAGGGCCATCCTGAAACCCGTTGCCAAGGGCTACCGGGCTGCGGTGCCGCTGCCGATCCGCAGCGGTGTTAGCAACCTCCTCGACAATCTTCGCGATGTACCGACTGCGCTCAACGGAGTGCTGCAAGGCAGGTTTCGCCAAGCCGCATCCGACACCGGGCGCTTCGTCATCAATTCCAGCATCGGAATCCTCGGCATCTTTGACGTGGCCTCCCATATGGGATTGCAAAAACATGACGAGGACTTCGGACAAACCCTCGGCCTTTGGGGCCTCGGTTCGGGCCCTTATTTGATGCTGCCGCTCCTGGGACCGAGTACGGTGCGCGACGGATCGGGGTTGATTGTGGACTTCGCGACCACTCCTGCCACCTATGCCTTTAAGGGCGGCACACAAGGTTGGACCGCCCTCGGCGTGCGCATAGTGGACCAACGCGCCAGCCTGCTAGACGCCGAACGGATCTTGGAGGAAGCCGCTCTAGACCGCTATTACTTCCTGCGCGATGCCTATCTGCAACGCCGCGAACGGCTCATTCATGATGGGCAAGAGCCAAGCAAGTCCCAATCACCCGAAGCGGCGCCGAGACGAAAAACCCTTAAGGAATTGGAGGAAGAGTTAGCCGAGGCAGAAGAGGGCGCTCCAGCCGGTTCGCCGGCATCCGCTCCAGCCAAACCGCGGTAGGGGGTTAATTCAACCGCGCGGTGTTTTGCCGCAGCTCCACCACTTTGGCGTGGATATCGTCGGCGTCCTCGGCACCAGGCTGCAACTTGAGATAGCGCTCCAAGTCGGACAACGCGGCACGGAAGCACTCCATCTGCTGGTACAGGAGCCCGCGGTCACGAATCTCGCTCACGGCACCGGGGCTCAACACCATCAACCATTCGATCACGCAGAGCGCGGCCTGCACTTCCTCGCGCTTCACGTACACCGCCTTTAGGTTGCGCAGCATTCGCGCGAGAATTTCTTTTTTCTCGGCGGCCACGAGCATGCTGGCGACGATGGCGCGCGACACTTCCACGCCTCTTACTTCGCGCAAGCGCTTCTGCAGATCCTGCATGCTCAAAGACGCGCCTCCGGTGAACGGATCCAGAACGATCACCACTTGATCGACCTTGCATTTCACCAGGAAATGCCCTGGGAAAGACACGCCACGCAGGGGCAATCCAATGCGCCGGCCCACTTCCAGATACAACACCGACAAGCTGATGGGAATGCCCAGCTTGCGATCCAGCACGTCGTTGAGAAAGCTGTTGCGCGGATCGTAATAGTCTTGCCGGTTTGGCGCGAAGCCTTGTTCCTGAAACAAAAACTGGTTCAGCGCGCCGACACGCAGCATCACACCGGCATCCTCCGCCATGCGCCGGCGCAAGGTCGTGCCAAGAAAGTCCAACTCGGAGATATAGCGCTCTACATCCAGGCTCCCGTTGCGGCCCTTCGCGATGAGCAATGCCGCGCGCGCCAGGTCAATCCGATCGTCGGGTTGCCGAACTACCTTTTCAAACTGATCGATGGGCGCGCTTTCCGGTTCCACGTCTATCACCGACCCAGGGAAATCTTTACTTTGCCTGCGCCGCGGGCGGTAGAAACAGTGCGGGAATCTGCGCCTTGCGCGGCACCGCTTGCGAAACTTCAGGAACATGCCGGACAGGGCGCGGCGGTGTGGCTACGAGCGCCTCCTCGTGGGACACGGCACTGGGAAGTTCAACGGCCGCTTGCATGGAACTTTGCCGCAGCAGATCGCTTTCGCTGGCGATGGAAATGGGCGCCTTGAGTAATTTCTCGATGCCCGCCAGCGACTCCGCATCTCTCGGCGACACCAACGAAATCGCTTCACCCTCCAACCCGGCGCGGCCGGTGCGGCCTACGCGATGAATGTAATCCTCGGGGTTGGGCGGCATCTCGTAGTTGATCACCAGTGGTAGCTGTTCGATGTCGAGCCCGCGAGCGGCAATGTCCGTGGCGACCAAGACATTGACGGTCCCGGCCTTGAACTCATTGAGCGCCTGTAGGCGCTCCGCCTGCGACTTGTCGCTATGCAGCGCGGCACAGGAGTGTCCTTCGCGATCCAGGAAATGCACCAGCCGGTTGGCCATTTGCCGCGTACTGGTAAACACCAACACTTGCTTCAATTCGCGCGAACGCAGCAGGAAACTCAGGCATTCACGCTTTCTGTTCTCGCCTACCTTGTAGGCCTTGTGAGTCACCAACTCGGCAATCGTGTTCTTTTGCGCGATCTGGATGCGCGCGGGATCGCTCAATATTTGATTGGCGAGCCGCTTGATGTCGTCCGAGAAAGTCGCGGAGAACATCAGGTTCTGGCGCTTGGCCGGCATCAGAGCCAGAATGCGCTTGATGTCGGGCATGAATCCCATGTCCAGCATACGGTCAGCCTCGTCGAGAATCAGAACCTCGACCTGGCCCAGTTGCACCGTCTTCTGCTGCACGTGATCCAACAACCGCCCTGGCGTGGAAACCAAAATCTCCACCCCGGCCTTCAGCTCCTTGATCTGCGGATCGATGTTCACACCGCCATAGACCACGGTCGTGCGCAGCGCCGTGTACTTGGCGTAATCGCGCGCGGCCTCCCATACCTGCACGGCCAGCTCGCGCGTAGGCGTCAGCGCCAATACTCGCACGGGATGCCGCGCCGGCGAAACACTGGTACTCGCATGCCGCTTGATTCGCTGCAAGACGGGCAGCATGAACGCCGCTGTCTTTCCCGTGCCCGTTTGGGCGCTCGCCATTAAATCGCGCCCTTCTAAGATCACCGGAATGGCCTGAGCTTGCACCGGTGTGGGTTCGGTATACCCCTGTTCAAAAATCGAACGAAGGATATCCTCGTCCAAACCAAGCTCGGTAAATTTCATCGATAACGACCTTCCATGGGGAGAGAATCCCCGGAAAGACCTCGAAATGGGCCCCCGGAAAGCGCAGATCATACCTCATCCCCGGCAAAACCCAAGAAACACGGGGGTTTCCGCTAGAATCCCGGCCGCTTGCCCGCCGTCATCGCCCCGGTAGCTCAGTGGATAGAGCAACCCCCTCCTAAGGGGTAGGTCGCACGTTCGATTCGTGTTCGGGGCGCCAATAATGTCAATGGGTTAGCCAGCACCGGCCAGACCCTATCCCTTCGCCTTCAGGTTCCCCTCGTTCGCCGCGATGAATGCCCGAATCTCATCGGACATATCGAGGAGCTTGATCCACTGTTCCTTGTATAGCGTGATAGGGAAACGCCCCATTCCATACACCGAGAGCCCGCCCTTCTCGCTGACTTTCATGGTGATGCCGGTTGCGGCCCCTTTCTTGAGCGCGGCGTTCTCTTTGCGCAAGCGCTCTAACTCGTTCTTTAGATCTTCTTCAGACATGGTGACTCCCTCACAAATTGAAAGCGGCCCATGAAGCCACATAGTTTTTATGGCGCGCTCGCCACGTTCTGGCACTCCATTCTATTGCCTATCCTGCTGCCGCCGCACGCTACCCGAACACCCTTGTCACTCAACCCCAAGTATCCATCCTTCAATTTCCGCCACCGTACGCACCGGCGGATTCAATGGAGGATTGAGAAAGCGTGCGAGTTGGCCATCGGTATCGGCCTGGCGTAGCCAGGCGGCAACCGAATAAGCGTCGTGCTGGTCAGCGGTGCGCCCATTCGCCTCGAACATTTTCTTCCACAAAGCGGGATATGCCTCCGCCACGACCGAACGGCCGGGAGGGACTTGCCATCCGTCGAAGGGCCAAAAATGCGCTCGCTCGCCGAGTTGTTGACGCATGTAGAGCAGCCACGGTAAGCCCGCGTGCGTGGATTTGGCGACCGAGCCCGGCACGTCGAAGTGGAACACCGACTTGGCCGAACCCGCTCGTTCATCCGTCAGGCGGCGCCAGCGAGCATTTCCAGTGCGCTCGGCACCATGGCCGTGCATGCCCCAGCGAACAAACTCTACATAGATATTGTCCTCATGCGTAGGCCAATGGCGCTGGAAGTCTTCAAGAAACGCAGGCCACTGAGTATCAATGCGATGGACCTCGAAATAACGCATCGGAAACGAGAAACCATGGTCAATGCCCACCACCGTAGGTACGTCCTCCGCCAGCCGCGCCACCAGCCATTGCGCAACGCCGCGCCGCGACCAAGACTTCCGCGGCCCAGAGGGAGGCAGCACTTCCTCGGGCGGTGAAGCGCGGTTCGCCTGATTGACGCGTAAGCCCTTCAGGCTCGAGTCCGGAGTTTCGGCGCCGGAATAGTCGATGCCGATGTAGCGGGCGAAGGTGGGAGGCGATTCAATCTTCAAGACGCCTCGCCGGTTCACTCGCCTAACCCACGCCCAACAATTCCACCTCGAACACGAGCGTTGCATTGGGAGGAATGACACCGCTGGCGCCGCGCGCGCCATACCCCAGCGCGGGCGGGATGGTGAGTTTGCGCACACCTCCCACGCGCATGCCTTGCACGCCCTCGTCCCATCCCGCGATGACGCGGCGGGCACCCAGATCGAACTCGAAGGGATCGTCGCGGTCCTTGCTCGAATCGAACTTGGTGCCGTCGGTGAGCCAACCCGTGTAGTGAACCGTGACGCTTTGGCCCGAGATCGCGGCATCTCCCGCGCCTTCTGTAATGGGCACCTCTAATAATTCAGCATTCTAGAGTAGTGTGTATGGAATCGATGTGATAAAAAGCCTCGAAGCGCAAAGTGATCCCGAGGCCGATGAAGAAAGACAAACGCAGGAAGCAACCCAAACCCAAGCAGCCTGGATTCTTCGA
>SHXO01000126.1 GCA_009693245.1 Betaproteobacteria bacterium
ATGAAGCGCCCCACGGCGGACGAGATCGCCGCCATCGCGCGCGCGATGCGCGACAATTGCGTTCAGATCCAGCCCAAAGTGACGGGCAATCTGACCGACATGTGCGGCACGGGCGGGGGCATGACGACCATCAACGTAAGCTCCGCGAATGCCATCCTCACCGCTGCGGCCGGGGTTCCGGTGGCCAAGCATGGCAGCCGCTCGATCTCATCCTCCTCGGGCAGCGCCGACGCACTCGAGGCCCTGGGCGTCAAGGTCGAGTTGGCGCCCAAGCAGGGTGAGCGGCTCATCGAACAGGTGGGCATTAGCTTTCTGTACGCCCCGAGCTTTCACCCCCTCATGCTCAAGGTCTTCTTCCCCGAGCAGGCCCTCGGCATCAAGACCATCTTCTTCACCATCATCGGTCCTCTCATCAATCCGGCCGGGGCGCCTCACCATCTGATGGGTGTGTACCAGCCGCACTTGGTGGACCTCGTCGCCGACGTAGTCACACGGCTGCCGATGAAACACGTGGTGGTGGCCCACGGGATGGACGGACTTGACGAGGTGTCGATTCTGGGCGTGACGAAGATCGCCGAGATCAAGAACGGCGAGGTCAGCAAGTACGAGGTGGCGCCCGAGGACTTTGGCCTGAAGCGCGCCAAATTTGAGGACATCAAGGGCGGAGATCCCCAGTACAACGCCAAGGTGATCCGCGATATCTTCGAGGGCCGTGACCGCGGGCCGAGGCGCGATTTCCTGGTCCTCAACAACGGCTTCGCGCTGTACGTGGCGGGCGCCGCACCTAACCCGGCGCAAGGCATGCGAATGGCCGCGGAGAACATCGATTCAGGCGCGGCGTCGCGCAAGCTCGCGCAGTTTGCGGCTGCCTCGCAGCAAGTGGCAGCGTGATGCGCCTCACCGAGTCGATCCGGCAGCGGCAGCGAGAGGGGCTGCTGCCGGTTCTCTCCGAGATCAAGGTGCGCTCGCCGAAGGACGGCGATTTGTTGCGCGGGCGCACGCCCGAGGCGCTGGCACGCGTGATGGGCAGCTGCGCGATCGCGGGGCTCTCGGTGGTAACGGAGCTGCGGGAGTTCGGCGGCGGCCTCGCGTTGATTCCACGCGTGCTGCCACACATCACCGTGCCCGTGCTGCGCAAGGACTTCGTAGGAGGCATCGAGGATATCGAAGCCACTGCCGCCGTCGGCGCCGCATGCATGCTGCTCACCGTGTGCAAGCTCAGCGACGCCCAGCTCGCCGGGTTCCACGAGGCCGCCCACCGCTTGGGACTCGAAACGCTGGTCGAGACGCACTCGGCCGAGGAGATGGCGCGCGTGGTGAGGCTCGGTATCACACCCGACATCCTGGGCATAAACAATCGCGACATTCAGGTGCTGGAGACCGATCATGGCGACGTCTCGCTTACCGAGCATCTGGCCGCTCATGCGCCTCCGGGTTCGCTGCTGCTCAGCGAAAGCTCGATCCGCGGGCCAGAAGATGCACGCCGGGCGCGTGATGCGGGAGCTGATGCGGTCCTGGTCGGTACTTCGATATTGCTTGCCCACGACCCGGCGCAGGCGATCGGCGCGCTCTTGGCTGTCGGCTGGCGGTGAGGGCCAGAGTCAAGATCTGCGGCATCACTCATGAGGAGGATGCCGCTATGTGCGTGGACGAGGGCGCCGACGCTCTTGGCTTCGTGGTGGAATATCCGCTGCCAGTGCCTTGGACGCTATCGCGCGAGCGGGCGGTGCAACTCATGCGCGGCGTGCCACCCTTCGTGAGCCGGGTCGCGATCGTCGGCGGTACCGTCGGCGCGATTCTCTCGATCTGCGCGGCGGTCCACCCCGATGCGGTGCAACTGCACGGCAACGAGAGCGAGGAGGTGGTAGCGCAGGTCGCACGTGAGCTTTCCGGCACCGGGGTGCGTGTGATCAAGGCTGTACGCATTCGCGCCGACGACAACTACCAGCTGGAACCGCCAGAGCATTGGGAATCGGTGGCACTGCGCTTCCTTGGTTTGGGCGCGGATGCAATTCTGCTCGACTCCACCACCGGCGAGCGCCCGGCGGGCACGGGCAAACCCGTTGATCTGGAGATCGCGCGCCGCGTCGCGGGCGCGGGACCGATGATCCTGGCCGGGGGTCTCACCCCCGATAACGTTGCCGGCAGGATCGCGCAGGTACGGCCCTACGGCGTGGATGTCATCAGTTCGGTGGAGGATAGCGGGCACCGGAAGCAGCGCGAGCGCGTGCGGGCATTCATCGGTGCCGTGCGTGGCTAGCAGATACGTGAGGGGCACGGTGGGACACGGGGCCGGACCGCCGTAACTTATAGATGCCGCCAGCTTAGCCAGGAAAGTGGGATAAAGCCCTTACTGGGGCTCCAGCTTCGCCGCCTTCACGTGCTCTCTCCAACGCTCACTTTCCTTGAGGATGAAGGCGCGATATTCGCCTAGCGGCAGCGCGGCGAAGGCGAGGCCAGTGCTCTCCAGAGGTTCCTTGACGGCGGGATCGTTCTGCCCTTCGTGAAGGGCACGGTGTATCTTGGCGAGGATGTCTGGCGCGACACCGCGGGGCGCGGAAATGCCCGCGAAAAAACTGACCTCATAACCGGGATAGCTTTCACCAATCGTCGCGATACCTGGCCAACGCGCATTGCGATTTGATTCGGTAATGGCTATGGGGACTAACCGTCCGTTCGCGACTTGGGCCGCGGCAGTCATGTAATTGAAGAAAGCCAATTGGATGTGGCCGCCGATCAAGTCCGTGACGATGCTCGCGCTGGCTTTATAGGGCACCCCTTCCAGCGGAATTCTCGCGCTCGCTTTCAAGAGATCGCCGGGAATCTGGGAACTGGTGTCTGCGTGGCCAAAGAAGACTTGTCCTGGGTGCGCCTTGGTGTAGGTCACCAACTCGGCGATGTTCTTGAATGGACTGCCGCGCGGCACCAGAGCCACCGAACCTCCTACACCGATCAACGCGATGTGCTCAAAGTCCTTGATGGGATCGTAGGGCAGCTTCTTGTGTAGGTAAGGTGCCGCCGCGTGAGTGGAATTCGTGCTGATTCCCAGCGTGTAGCCGTCGGACGGGGCATTTTTCAGCACTTCCGTTCCGATCACGCCCTGGGCACCGGGCCGGTTCTCGATGACCACCGGCTGCTTCCAGCGCTCCTGCAAATAAATACCTAATCTGCGCGCGATGATGTCGCTGCCACTGCCGGGGCCGAAGGGCACGATGATTCTTACGGCCTGGCTGGGATAGGACTGCGCGCGGGCGAAAATTACCGCCACCGATAGGCCAACGGCGAGCAACCATTTTGATTTGTTCATCCTCTGGTACTGTGTTCCGTAGCGCCGAGAAGGGAGATCTTACCGTGCCGCGCTGGCCGCGCTGGCGGCGCTGTTTGACAACCCATGGCCGGATCATTAGGCTCGGTACCATCGTAACTCACAAGACCAAGAGGACAAATCATGGATGTACGCGCAGCGGTCGCACATAAGGCGGGAGCGCCACTTTCGCTGGAAACCGTGCAACTCGATGGCCCCCGCGCCGGAGAAGTATTGGTGGAAATCAAGGCTACCGGCATCTGCCACACAGACGAGTTCACCCTCTCCGGTGCCGACCCGGAAGGACTGTTCCCATCCATCCTCGGACACGAGGGAGCGGGTGTGGTGGTGGAAGTTGGTCCGGGCGTGAAGAGCCTGAAGAAGGGCGATCACGTCGTCCCGCTCTACGTGCCGGAATGCCGCGAGTGCGAATACTGCATTTCGCAAAAAACCAATCTGTGCCAAGCCATCCGCATTACGCAAGGGCAGGGCATGATGCCCGACGGCACCAGCCGCTTTTCGCTCCACGGCAAGAAGCTGCACCATTACATGGGCACTTCCACCTTCTCGAACTACACCGTGGTGCCGGAAATTGCGTTGGCGAAAATTCGCGAAGACGCGCCCTTCGATAAGGTCTGCTACATCGGCTGTGGTGTCACCACGGGAATCGGTGCCGTCATCAACACCGCCAAGGTGGAGCCGGGCGCGAACGTGGTGATATTCGGGCTGGGCGGCATCGGCCTCAATGTGGTGCAAGGCGCGCGCTTGGCCGGTGCCAACATGATAGTTGGTGTGGACTTGAATCCCAAACGGCGCGCGCTCGCGGAGAAATTTGGCATGACCCATTTCGTGAATCCGAAGGACATGCCCGAGAACGAATTGGTGCCCTACCTCGTGAACCTCACCAAGGGAGGGGCGGACTACAGTTTCGAGTGCATCGGCAACGTCAAGGTGATGCGGCAAGCGCTGGAGTGCTGCCATAAGGGTTGGGGCGTCTCGGTCATCATCGGCGTGGCACCCGCGGGCGCCGAGATCGCCACGCGCCCCTTCCAGCTCGTGACCGGCCGCGTGTGGAAAGGCACGGCATTCGGCGGCGCGCGAGGCCGCACGGACGTGCCGCGCATCGTGGACTGGTACATGGAGAAGAAGATTAACATCGACGACCTCATCACCCACAAACTCAAGTTCGAGGATATCAACAAGGGCTTCGACTTGATGCATGCTGGCGAGTCTATTCGTAGCGTGGTGGTTTTCTAAAGGCGGATTCACCAGAGAGGCACAGAGACACAGAGGAAGGCAAATGCAATGCGGATATAAGCAATCCGTGGACTTTCGTTTGATTCCGGCCGCCACGCCGCGCAGCTTTTTAAAATGAGCTTTTCTCCGTGTCTCCGTGCCTCTGTGGTGAAAGGAAATTCGTCATGCAAAAATTACTGATCTACCAATCCCTTTGGGCCATGGAGCGGCGCCGTCCCGACGGGCAGGAATGGACCTTAGATGAAAAACTCACCATGATCCGCGACGCTGGTTTCGACGGTTGCGGCGTGCGTTTCATCGATTACGCCTTCGCGAAGGAAGTCACTTCCTTCTTGCGGGCGCACCACATGAGCTGGCAGGCGCAGTGTTATCCGAAGAGCGTGGACGATCTGAAACCCACCATCGAGTATGTGAAAGAATTGGGCGCCGATCACATCAACTTGCAGCCCGACGTGCGGCCCTATTCCCTGGAGGAGTGCATCCCATTCATCGAAGGCTGGCGCCGCATCGCCCACGATGCGCGCATCCCGGTGCATGTCGAGACCCATCGCGACCGCATGACCACCGATTTGTTCTTCACCTTGCGTTTGCTCGATTGCTTTCCCGATCTGCGCCTGACGGGAGATATATCGCACTATTTGGTAGGCCGCGAGTTCTGGTATCCCGTGAGCGAAGAAAATCACAATCTCATGCACCGCATCCTCGACAACTGCTGGGGATTCCATGGCCGCGTGGCGAGCCGGGAGCAGATCCAGGTGCAAATCAGTTTTCCCACCATGAAGCATTGGGTCGATCTGTTCATGGGTTGGTGGGAATACGGCATCCGCTCCTGGCGCCGCCGCGCGCTGAAGGACGCGACGCTCACCTTCCTGTGCGAACTGGGCCCGAGGGAATACGCCATTACCGGCGCCGATGGCTACGAACTCTCAGACCGCTGGCAGGAAGCGCTCATGTTGAAGGGCATGATCCGGGACTTGTGGAACCGGATAGAGCAAGAAGATCTAGGCGTTGCCCGGGCGGCGTGACGCGGTTGGGACCGCTTTGATGTGCGGCGTGGGACGTCATCCTCTTACTTGGTAAGCGGTGTTGTAAATGGCGGAGTAAAAGGGAGCCATTTGGCGGCAAGGTAGGGACCAGTCTCAAAGTCTATGCTTCGGACCCCGAGGGGATCGAGGAAGGCAGAGAGGATGTACAGGAACGTGGACCTATACGCCAAAGTAAGGCGCGCGGTGATGGTGGAGAACCAGAGCGAGCGCGGAGCAGCAAAGC
>SHXO01000127.1 GCA_009693245.1 Betaproteobacteria bacterium
CCGTTCTATAACCGCAGGCGTCTGCATTCCACGCTTGGCTACACCTCGCCAAGCATCTTCCTTGCAGACTGGATCAGTGCTCAACATGTGCAAGAACTGGCGGCATAATGCCGATGGGTTGGAAGACTAAAAACCGAGGGAAGCTCACTTTGCGCTTCGAGGCTTTTTATCACATCGATTCCATACGCACTACTCTAGAATGCTGAATTATTAGAGGTGCCCTTAAGTCTATGCGTGTGATGATTCCTGATGCCTTTATTCCTTAGCCAAGCGGTGGCCTATGCGAAGCCCACGGCCGCGCTTGCTCGAAGGCGCGCGCGGCTTGCAGCACAGTGAGATCCTGAAACCTGCGGCCAACAATTTGAATTCCCACCGGTAAGCCTTCCAGCGTAAATCCGCATGGGCAAGTGGCTGCCGGTTGCCCAGTGAGATTGAAGGGATAACTAAAACCCGCCCAGCGCAGCCAGTCCCAGGGATGCTGCTCCCAATGCTCAGGGATGAGGCGCGTGGCGGGGAAAGCTGCTACGGAGACCGATGGGGTAAGCAGTAGGTCGTAGCGCTGAAAAAACCCATGCACACGGTCCCAAAGGGCCAAGCGCTCGCCTTGCGCGCGGCAGTAGCCGGCGGCCGTATAGCGTAATCCTTCGCGCGCCATGGCCACCATGCCGGGATCCATTTTATGCTCCCACTGCTCAATCAGATGACCCACCTGCCCAGCAAACGCGCCCGCGAACAAGCAATGCTCCAGCGCCATGGTATTGCCCCAACCGGGATCGGCCTCCTCCACCCGGCATCCCATTTCCTCGAAGGCGCGCGCGGCGTGCGCCACACTGTCGCGCACTTCGGGGTCCACTCGCAGGAATCCCAGGCCGGGTGAATACGCAATCTTCAATCCGGTAATTCCCGCATCGAGTTTGCCTACGTAATCCTCCGGCGGTGCCTCCAAACTCCACGGATCACGGTCGTCCGGCCCAGCCGTGGCCGCCAGCATGAGCGCGCCATCGCCCACGGTGCGGGTGATGGGGCCCACGTGGGAAATCAGCCCGTTGTTGGGCATGGGATGGTAAGGAATACGCCCGAACGAGGGTTTCATACCGAACACCCCGCAGAAGGCCGCGGGCATGCGCACGGATCCCGCCCCATCGGAACCTTGATGAATGGGTCCGATGCCTGCCGCCGCGCAAACCCCGGCGCCCGCGCTCGATGCCCCCGCGTTCATGCCGTGCTTCCAGGGGTTGTGCGTGATGCCCGTCACGGGTGAACGGCTGACCCCGGACCAGCCAAATTCGGAGACAGCGGTCTTGCCGATGGAAATGGCACCAGCAAGCCGTAGTCTTTCGACGTGGAGGTGATCGATGTCCGGAACGCGCTCCCGGTGAACAAAGGACCCCCCCATGCTGCGCACGCCCTTGGTGAGTGAGAGATCCTTAATGGTGACGGGGATGCCATGGAGCAGTCCCAATTCATCTCCGCGCAAGACGGCAGTCTCCGCCGCGCGTGCTTGTTCGAGGGCGCTGTCGTAGGTGTCGGTACAGATCGCATTCAGGTGGCCATTGAGACGGCGCGCGCGCTTAATGACCGTGCTCATGATCTCGACAGGCGAGAGCGCCTTGGTTCGGATCAGTTTTGCCAGTTGGGTGGCGGGCGTAAAACACAGATCTTCTTCGTTCATGGCGGCGTCCTGTGCACACTACAATGGCTGTTGTTTGATTTAACCGGGAGACCAAGCATGCCACGAATCACCAATGTAGCAAAACAGAAACTGCAACAAGGACAGCTATCCATTGGCATCGGCGTACGTGCCGTGCGCGGCGTGGAGATCGCCCGGCTGATGAAGACGGCGGGCTTCGATTGGTTGTTCATCGACCTGGAACACGGCGCCACTTCGACCGAGACGGCCTATCAGATCAGCGTGGCGGCGCTCGACGCTGGCATCGCGCCCCTGGTGCGCGTACCCAGCGGTGAGCTGGCCATGGGCACGCGTTGCCTGGATGGCGGAGCGCTGGGCGTGGTCATGCCGCACGTGGACACCGCGGAGGAAGCCCGCGCCATGGTCAACGCCTTCAAGTTCGCGCCCACCGGCAAACGATCCATCGGCGGCGCCTACCCGCAGTTTGGATTCGCCACCGTCCCCGCAAAGGAAGTGGTGAGCGAGATCAACGATGCGACCTTGGTGGTGGCTATGATCGAAACCCCTAAAGCCGTGGAGAACGCCGATGAGATTGCCGCCGTTCCCGGTATCGACGCATTGCTCATGGGCACCAACGATCTGTGCCTGGAGATGGGCATACCGGGCCAGCTCGACCATGAGCGCGTGGTGGCCGCCATCGATACCGTGCTGGCCGCGTGTAAAAAACACGGCAAATGGCCAGGGCTGGGAGGCGTCTACGGCAAGGAGTTGCTCAAGCGCTACGTTGGCCGTGGCATGCGCATGATCCTATCGGGCAACGACATCAACTTGCTGCTGGCGGCGGCGCAAGACCAGGCGAACTTTGTTCGCGGGTGCTTGTGACTTCAGAAATCATTGAACCACGAAGCTACTAAAGGGGGAGAATCATGACCGAATCAAGAGGGGCGCTCATCAAGCGGCTCGAGGGGCAAGCGCGCCAAATCCGCCGCAATGTTTGGCGAGCGCTGCGGGCCGGGGGCAGCGGTCACGCCGGGGGCTCTTGTTCCGCCGCCGATATCCTGGCCGCGCTCTACTTCCATCGCATGCGAGTGCGCCCCAAGGAACCGGAATGGCCAGACCGTGACCGCTTCGTTCTTTCCAAGGGGCACGCCAATGCCGCCCTGGGCGCCGTGTTGGCGCAGGCCGGCTTCATCGACGATTCCGTGCTGGACCGCTTCTACGGCTACGAATCGCCCTTCGGCATGCACCCAGACATCAAAGTGGCTGGCGTCGAGATGTGTACAGGAGCTTTGGGCCACGGGCTTGCCATCGCCATGGGCATGGCCTTGGGCGCGAGAATGCAGGCGCAAGATTTCCACACCTTCGTGATGATCGGCGATGGAGAACTCCACGAGGGTTCCAATTGGGAGGCCGCCTTGGCCGCCTCCCATTACAAGCTGGCGAATCTGACTGCCATCATCGACTACAACAAGATCGCGCAGAGCGGTCCCATTAGCGAATTGATCGAAGTGGGTCCGCTGGCGGACAAATGGCGCGCCTTCGGTTGGGAGGTGCGAGAAATCGACGGTCACGACATGGTCCAGGTGGCCGATGCCCTCGGCGCCCTCCCCTTCAACAACGCACGGCCCTCGGCCCTCATCGCCCACACCATCAAGGGCAAAGGCGTGAGTTTCGCGGAGAACACTTACGTTTGGCACAGCAACAATGTCACGGATGAGATTTACGCGAAGGCCCTTGCGGAGCTAGGAGAGCCATGAACGCCCCCAACGATTGGCGCGCGCGCGCCGCAAATCAAACCCGCCTCGCCTACGGACAAGCATTGCTCGAATTGGGCGCGCGCGAATCCAGAACCGTTGTCGTATCGGCCGATACGCAAGACCTCCTGGGCATTAGGCCTTACATCGAACGCTACCGCCACCGCTTCGTGGAAATGGGCATCGCGGAGCAAAACGCCATTGGTGCCGCCTCGGGATTGGCGACCACGGGCTTACGCCCCTACGTCTGTGCCTACGCGCCCTTCATCACCGCGCGCAGCATGGAACAAGTCAGAAACGACGTGGCCTACGCCAACCAGCGCGTGGTGATCGGTGCCGCTGCCAGCGGTATCTCTCTCGGCGTGGCCGGCGGCACTCACCATGCGCTGGAAGATCTCGCCCTCATGCGCAGTTTGCCCAACATGACAGTCATCGTTCCCGCTGATGCCGAGGAGGCCTACGCGGCCACCTTGGCCACCTTGGACATCGATGGCCCCGTCTACATGCGTTTAGGTGGCAGGGTGGAAGAGCCGCCGCTGAACTCCGAACCCTTCCGGCTTGGACGCGCCGCGCAACTGCGTGCGGGAAACGATCTCACGGTGATCGCATGCGGGGCGCTCGTGGAGATGTCGGTGCGCGCATCCGACGAATTGCGCAAGGACGGCATTCATGTGCGCGTGCTCAATATGCACACGATCAAACCCTTGGACCGCGACACCATCCTCGCGGCGGCCGCGGAAACGCGCGGCATCGTCACCGCCGAGGAGCATCACCTCACCGGGGGCCTGGGCGGGGCGGTCGCGGAGTTGCTGGCCGTGGAGCACCCCACTCGCATGCGCATGATCGGCATGCCCGACGAATTCGCGGTCGTGGGCCCCACGACCAAGATACGCGCGAAGTACGGCATGAGCGCCGAAGCTATAGCGAACGCGTGCCGCTCCTTGCTCAACCATGGATAGGCCTTACCTCCCATGCGGGGAAGGGTTGGAGTTACACTTGCCTTCACGCGAACTACCCGCGCGCACATAATTATTTTCACCAGGAGACCCATCCCATGTTGCTAGACGTACGTACCTACACCTGCCGTCCCGGAACCATCAAGAAACACCTGGCTCTCTACGAGCGTTTGGGAAAGGGTCCGCAAACCCGCCATCTTGGCCAGCCCTTCGCCTACCTCGTCACCGAGACCGGTAACGTCAACCAGTACATTCACATCTGGGCCTATGAAGATGCCGCCGACCGCGCGCGCCGGCGTGCCGCCATGATGGCCGATGCGGAGTGGCAAACCTTCATGGAAGAAAGCGCGAAGCTGGGCGCGCTGGAAGCCCAAGAGAACCGCTTGATGACGCCCGTATCGTTTTTCCCGCTCAAGCGATAAGTCATGAACCCCACCAGAATCAAAGCGCTGACCTTCGATACCGGCGGCACCATTCTGGATTGGCATACCGGCGTTCGCACCGCCTTGCTGAATTTGGGCACGAAGTACGGATTGCGGAAAGATTGGGCTGCGATCGCCAACGAGTTCCGCCGGCGCTCGCTCAAGGGCATTTTGAATCACGGTGAGCACGGGCCTGCCACGAAAAATTTAGACGACGTGCATCGCGCCACGGTGGACCAACTCGCGGCGGAAATGGGTCTCGGGATGTTCACCGAGGAGGACCGCCGGACCATCTGGTGGGACACCATCCACAACCTCGAATGCTGGCCGGATTTTCCAGCGGTGCTACCGAAATTGCGGGAGAAGTTCTATTGCGTGTCCTTCACATTGCTAAGTTTTCGCATCATCATGGATACGGCCAAGCGCAACGGATTGTCATGGGATGCCGTGATGTCCTGCGAGGGCATAGGCAAGTACAAACTATTACCCGAGGCCTACCTCACCTGCGCGAAGTTCCTACAGTTCGATCAGGGCCAATGCTTGATGGTGGCCTGCCATAACTTCGACCTCGATGCCGCGCGCGCGTGCGGCTACAAAACCGCCTTCGTGTACCGGCCTGACGAGTGGGGCGCGCAAGGCCCGCCCGATCCTGAACCCAAGCCCTACTTCGACATCGTCGCGGCGGATTTTCCAGATTTGGCGCGGCAACTGGGCGTGAGGGTATGACTTCCCTTGCATCTAGAAAACCTTTTTCACCACAGAGTCACAGAGACACAGAGGAAACCAATTTTCA
>SHXO01000128.1 GCA_009693245.1 Betaproteobacteria bacterium
GGAGATCGTCTACTCCCCAGAGTTGCAAGTGCTAACCGAGCACTACGCTCAGCACGACCCCATCGAGATCACCGGCACCAAGGGGGTGATCTGCGTCACGCGCGGCCACGGGCGCATCGCGGACCTGCCGCCAGTGATGCTGTTCTCAGACGGGAAGATGCACGCCTTCTCTGACGCTGAAGCGGGCTGGGAATGTAGTTTCTTGCAGGCCACGCGGCATCACATCGGCGCGCTCCTGGAAGGATCGCCCCCCTGCTCACGGGCGAGCAGGGGAGAGAGATCCTGTGCTTCTGCCTAGCGGCGCAAACATCGGCCCGCCTGGGCCGCGCCGTAAAATTGGCTGAAATGGCCTAGTTGACTGGCGGCACAAGAGGAATATATTTCGGCAATCCGATTGAATAAGGAAGACGTCATGAACAGTCCTATCGCACAAGCCGAAGCAGAACTCTTTAGGACGCAGTCCCCCTACGCCCAGCGTGCCCGCTACAGATCGGGCGAGAATGGTTTCGATTTCTCCTGGCCGGAGGTACCCATGCGTCAGTTCTTGGCGGAACGCGACCGGGCCATTGCCGCCGCCGCCCCCACGGGGTTGATCCCGCTGGATTCCTCGGACGTGCTCGCGTGCGGCTATCCCGCCACCACGCCCACGTTGCTGTGCCGCTACTTCAGAATTCGCCCCGGCGAGTTGTTGCAAACAAGCTTTGTCGCGGCTGGCGAGATCTTCTACGTGATGGCAGGCGCGGGAGAAAGCTCCAATGGAGGCGATGTCGTTAGCTGGCACGCGGGCGATGTATTTTGTTTTCCTGGCGGTGCGCGCACTGTGCACACGGCGGGTAGTGAATCCTGCGTGCTTTTCGGAGTGACGGATGAACCGCTGCTTGCCTTTCAACGTCTGCGTCCCCCTTCTCGCGAGCAAGCCGTATTCGCCACGACCCATTGGCCCTCGGAGGAAATCGAGAGCCGCTTCGATGCAGTGTGGGCGCGACCCATAACCGCTCAAACGACGGGCTCATCCATTCAATTCACCAGCGCGGAATTAGCGCCCACCTATAACACCAGTCCCGCCATCAATTGCGCCATCAACACCCTTGCCCCCGAATGCGACCAGCGAGCGCACCGTCACAACGGCGCGGCGGTGACGCTCGCCATACAAGGCGATGGCATTCATTCCATGATCGATCGCCAGCGCGTGGACTGGTCCACGGGCGCTGCGCAAATCACACCGGCCACCAAGTTACACTCGCATCACAACAAGGGCACGCAGCGAATGCGCTCCTTCGTCATCCAAGACGAGGGACTGCACTTTTACACTCGTACCGTTGGATTCAGTTTCGATTAGGAGCCAGCATGCATCCCAAGGCGAAGTACATTTTCACGGCGAGCATGGATGTCGATCCCGCCAAGGAAGCTTTGTTCAATGAAGTCTACGACCAGGAGCACGTCCCGCTGATATTGACCGTGCCGGGTGTCCTGTCGGCGGTGCGTTGCAAATCAGAGCCGCTGGTGATGATGCTGGGCGGTGAACGCAAGACCTTGGCCGCCGAGGGCGAGCCGCGCTACAGCGCTATTTACGAACTGGAAAGCGCGGAGGTTCTCACGAGCGCGGCGTGGGCGAGCGCGACGGAAAAAGGACGCTGGCCTAGCGAAGTCAGGCCGCATACGCGTAACCGGCGGCATACGCTTAAAAAACTTATCTGAAAAAAAAGCGTTTACCACAGATCAACGCAGCAACTTCCCCGGTAACTCCCCCGTGTGTTCATCGTTGCGCAGCACTTCCACCCCGGCCACGAAGGTGTGCTTGTAACCTTGCGCCCGCTGCGTGAGGCGCCGCCCGCCGGCGGGTAGGTCGTAGACCACCTCGGGTTTGTGGGAGCGCAAGCGGGCGAAGTCGATCACGTTCAAATCCGCTCGGTACCCCGGCGCGATGACGGCGCGGTCTTTCAATCCGTACGCGAGTGCGCTGTCGCGGGTTTGTTTCCGGATCAAGAACTCCAGCGGGATTTGTTCTCCGCGCTTGCGGTCGCGGGCCCAATGGGTGAGCAGGAAGGTCGGTGCGCTGGCATCCACAATGGTGCCCACGTGGGCGCCGCCATCTCCCAGGCCCATGATTGTGGCTTCGTCCAGGAGCATTTCTCGAATAACCTCCAAGTTTCCTTCCGAATAATTCTCGAAAGTGTGGGTGAGAAGGCCTTTCCCTTCGTTGGCCATCATGGCGTCCAGAGCGATGGCCCATGGGCTGGCTCCGGCACGCTGGGCCTGGGCCGCGATGCTGGAGGAGGGCAGGGGTTCGTAGTCGTAGCTGTCATCGAAAATATAAGTACGCGGTAAGCGTTCTTCGATGGTTCGGGTGTGTTCGTCCCGCGGGCGCTGTTCGATCAAGGTGCGGCGTAACGCCGCGTCGTCCCGCAGCCGTTCGTAGCGCTGGCGGGGCGTGAGATTTGCCATGGCAGTCCACGCCGGATGAGTGTGGAAGGGGTGGATGCTGGTTTCGAAGCCCATCATGATGCCGATGGGGCGGCATCCAACTTGGCCATTGGCCTCGATGCCTGCCTGGCGCGCGGCGTGAATGTGCGCGCGGGTGTCGCGCCACAGTTCGGGCGCGTTGTTCACTTGCAGCAATAGCACCGAGAGCGGGCGTTGCGCGATTTGCGCGACGGCGCGCATCGCCTCATATTCTCCCGGGCCGAAGTCTGAATTCACCTCGATCACGCCGCGTCCCGCGCGGCGCATGGCGCGTGCGAGCCCGAAGAGCTCCGCCTCTTTCGCCGACAGGCTGGGTGTGAGACGGCCGTCGAGCGTGCGATGTTTCGTGGTGCGCGAAGTGGTCAATCCGTAAGCACCTGCTCGCAAGGCTTCTTCCAGCAGCTTGCCCATGTATTCGATCTCGGATTCCGTGGGCACACTGGAGTGATCCGCGCCGCGCTCTCCCATCACGTAAAAGCGCAGCACGCCATGGGGCACCTGGGCGCCGATATCCATGATCTTGGGCGCCGCGTCCAGCACGTCCAAGTATTCCGGGAAGGTCTCCCAGTTGAATTTCACACCTTCGGCTAGCACGGTGCCGGGGATGTCTTCCACGCCTTCCATCAAGTTGATGAGGTAGGGTGCGGCACCCGGGCGCACGGGGGCGAAGCCCACGCCGCAGTTCCCGAAAATGGTCGTGGTCACGCCGTGCAAGGACGAAGGCGTGAGGAAGGGATCCCAGGTGGCTTGGCCATCGTAATGGGTGTGGACATCGATGAAGCCTGGCGTGACCAGCAGGCCGCCCGCATCGATTTCGCGGTGGCCAGGGCCTATGTCTTTGCCGACGCCGGTGATCAGAGAACCATCGATGGCGATATCGGCCACAAAACGCGGCTGTCCCGTGCCGTCGGCGGTGCTGCCGTTGCGAATAACTAAGGAGTGCATAGAAATCTCTCGATACGAGGACGCAAGTCCTCGGGAATAGACGCGGCTTTTTGCGTGTCGAGGTTCATGAAAACGATGGTCTGCGCGATGCGCAGGTATTCGGTACCGCCCTTCTTACCGTGGTACTGGAGCTGCACCGATGCGCCTCCGAGCTTGGTCACGCGCAATTCGTAGCGCAGCGTCTCGCCCATCGCCACGGGCTTGATGAAGTTGCATTGTATATTCACCGTCGGCGTCCCGATGCGGCGCTGGCGGATGAGATCGGGGAGCGCGCACCCCACGCCCTCTCGCAACCAGTCTTCCATGGTGGCATGGGCCAAGTCGAAAAAGTCGGGAAAATAAACGATGGCAGCCGGGTCGCAGTGGGAAAAGCGGATCAGGGGGTCGTGGACGAAGACTTCGTTCATGTATGGAAAATTCTCTGGCACAATCGAAAAGCGAGTTTAAGCCGGTTCCAGGCAGAAGGCTCTCTACTAACAATTCGAGGAGACCCCAACATGAAACGCGTGTGTATCGTTCTATCCCTTTGGCTATTGGCGATGGCTATTCCCGCATGGGCTCAGGTCAGTACCGAGGCGGACCTCAACCGGCTCGAAGACCTGCGCTACGAAGCCATGATGAGCGCGGATCTCAAGACCATGGACCAGATTTTCGCGGAGGATTTCGTCTACCAAACCTTGCAGGGCGCCACGCATTCAAAATCGAGCTATTTTCCCTTGTTCTCTTCGGGGGATGTCAAGATCTATTCCTTCAAACGCGAGAATAGCCGCGTCAAGTTCTATGGCAACACCGCCACGGTGATGGCCACGACGCATTTGGATGTCGCGTTCAAAGGAGAGAGGCGCCAGTTGTCGTTGAATTACTTGAACGTGTGGGTCCAGCGCGATGGCCGCTGGCAGTTGGTGGCGCGCCAGTCCACGGGGCTTCCCAAGAAGTAATGCGTAGCTGAGCTTGCGCGGCGCGTGAAACCATGACGGCGTTTTTCTCGCTGCTGGCTTTCGGGTTCTTCCTCGGGATGCGGCACGCAACCGATGCCGACCATGTCATCGCCGTATCCACGATCGTCAGCCGGGAGCGTAATCTCAAGTGGGCGGCGCTCATCGGGGCCCTCTGGGGAGTGGGTCATACGGTGACGGTGCTGGCGGTGGGCGGTGCCATTATTTTGTTCGGCGTGGTGATTCCGCCCAAGGTGGGGCTCGCCATGGAGTTTGCCGTGGCGGTGATGCTCGTCATCCTAGGGCTGTTTACCCTTTCCAGTGTTACCCAGAGTATCCGCGAGCAGGTTGCCTACACCTTGGCCGGGCAACATCCACACGGCCATGGGGGCGACGGTCATCTGCACACCCATGTGCATGGGGATTACGTGCATGCTCACAGCCATGGCCACGGGAGTGCCAACCACGGTCACGCCGAAGACGATACGCCACAAGCGAAGCTGGACAAGAAGCTCGGGGGGTTGAAGCCTTATCTGCTGATCCGTCCCATGATCGTGGGCGTGGTGCACGGATTGGCCGGATCGGCCGCGGTGGCTTTGCTGGTGCTGGCTGCCATCCGGGATCCAGCCTGGGCGGTGGGGTATCTCGCGATATTCGGGTTGGGTACCGTGGCGGGCATGATGCTCATCACTTCGCTTATCGCGGCTCCCATGGTATATGCCTCGCGGCTGCCCAACCTCAACATTTTCATGCGGCTGGCCTCCGGGGTGCTAAGCCTCGGTTTCGGCTTGTATCTGATCTTTCAGATAGGATGG
Source organism: Betaproteobacteria bacterium (assembly GCA_009693245.1). Taxonomy (NCBI): domain Bacteria; kingdom Pseudomonadati; phylum Pseudomonadota; class Betaproteobacteria; species Betaproteobacteria bacterium. The sequence goes on from SHXO01000128.1 coordinate 5,159, forward strand.
GTAGATGGATTATTCGCCGGGCAGGTGGCCCTTGTGCCAGTGACCGTTGGCGGCCCTCGCGGATAAGACTAAATTCGGCCGCCGTGATGTCAAATAATCCCGAATCCGCCACTCCTGCCCCCCTGCGTGCAAATTCCACCCGGGGCATGGTGCT
>SHXO01000129.1 GCA_009693245.1 Betaproteobacteria bacterium
ATCAGTGAAGGCCTTCACTGATAACCCGGCGGCGCAATTTCTCGTCCAAGACGGGAAAGCACACTTCCACCCTTCGAAAGAAATTTCGGTCCATCCAATCGGCGCTCGACAGATACACCTGGCCGGTGGCATGAAAATGGAAAATGCGATGATGCTCGAGGAACCGGCCGATGACGGAGCGCACGCGAATGTTTTCCGACAGTCCGGGAATGCCGGGACGCAGGGCGCACACACCGCGCACGATGAGCTGGATTTTCACTCCGGCTTTCGAGGCGGCGTAGAGTTCCTCGATGATCTTGGGTTCGAGCAACGCGTTCATCTTGGCGGTGATCCACGCCTTCTTTCCGGCCTTGGCCTGCGCCGCTTCGTGGCGCACGGCGGCGATCATTTGGCTATGAAACGTGAAGGGGGACTGCAAGAGGTAGCGCAGTTTCCCCGCCTTGCCCAAGCTGGTGAGCTGCATGAACACGTCGTTGACGTCCGCTCCCATGGCCTCGTCGCAAGTAAAAAGAGCGAAATCCGTGTACAGCATGGCCGTGCGGGAGTGGTAATTGCCCGTGCCAAGGTGCACATAACGGCGCAGCCCGGATTTTTCTCGGCGCAGCACCATGACCATCTTGGCGTGGGTCTTGTGTCCCACCACGCCGTAGACCACGAGGGCTCCCACTTCCTCCAGACGCGCGGCCCAGTTGATATTCGCTTCCTCGTCGAAGCGCGCCATCAACTCCACCACCACGGTGATTTCCTTTCCGCGCTGCGCCGCCTCCACCAGGATGCTCATCACTTCCGATTCGGCGCCCGTGCGGTAGACCGTTTGCTTGATGGCCACCACATCGGGATCCTTGGCGGCTTGATCGATGAAGTTGATGACGGGTTTGAAGGATTGGTAAGGATGATGCAGCAGTACGTCGCCTTTTCGAATGGCGGCGAATATATCGCTGCGCTTGACCAAGGTCCCCGGCACACCCGGTGAGAACAGCGGGTACTTCAAATCCGGCCGGTCCACTCGGCCGGGCACTTGCATCAAGCGCACGAGATTCACCGGACCGTCGGCTAGATACAGATCCGCGGTGCCCAGCCCAAACTGTTGCAGCAGAAAATCCGTGATGGCGGGCGGGCAGAGCGCCGCGGCTTCCAGGCGCACGGCGTCACCGAAGTGGAGCTGCGGGAGTTCGCCTTGCAAGGTGGTGCGCAGATTCTTGATCTCCTCCTCGTCGACGAACAGATCGCTGTTGCGGGTGACGCGAAACTGGTAGCAGCCCTGCACCGCCATGCCCGCGAACAACTAGCCCACATGGGCATGAATGATGGAGGAGAGAAACACGAATCCGTAATCGCAACCGGAGACCTCGCGCGGCAGGTGAATCACGCGCGGCAGCACACGCGGGGCTTGCAGCAAAGCCATGCCGGACTTGCGCCCGAAGGCATCCTTGCCGGAGAGCTGCACGGCGAAATTCAAACTCTTGTTGAGGATCCGCGGAAATGGATGGGCAGGATCGAGCCCGATGGGTGTCAGCACCGGCATCAGCTCGCGAAAGAAGTAGGCCTTGATCCACGCCTTCTGCGCCGCGCTCCAATGACCCCGGCGCAAGAAGCAGATGCCTTCCTTGGCGAGTGCCGGCACCAACTGGCCATTGAACATCGCATACTGCTGGGAGACCAGATCGCGGGCAATGCGCCCGATCCGCTTGAAGGCTTCGGAAGGTGCCAGCCCGTCCGGAGCGGGACGTTCAGCACCTAACTCGATTTGGGCCTTGAGCCCCGCCACGCGGACTTCGAAGAACTCGTCCAGATTATTGCTGACGATGCACAGGAAACGCAGGCGCTCCAGCAAAGGCGTCGCGGGATGAGCGGCTTGGGTAAGCACGCGCCGGTTGAACTCCAACTGGCCCAACTCCCGGTTAAGGATGTGCTGGGCCGGTAGTTTTTTCTTGTGGCGCGCTAGGGTCGGCATGGGAGGCTTCGGGGCGGGAACAAACGAGGTTTCCCCCGTCCCGGAATCGAACAGCGATGCGCGCGTTACTCCTTCGCGGGCGTGTATCCCGAGGCTTCCTGCGCTCCCGTTCCGAAGAAGTGCTGCTCCATTTGTTCGGCGAGGTACTTGCGCGCCTTCGCGTCCGCCAAGCTCAGGCGCATTTCGTTGATCAGCCGTTTTTGTTGTTCCAGCCATTCTTGCCATGCTGCCTTGGAGACGTTGTCGAAAATGCGCTGGCCTAGCGCGCCGGGGTATGGGGGAAAGTCGAAACCTTCGGCCTCGCGGCCGAGTTTGATGCACATGACGGTTCGGGGCATTGCGATTCTCTTATACGATGGGAGCGCGTTGGTTACGGAATTATGACAGCGCGGCGAACGCCGACTTTTGCTCTTTTGGCATGGATAGATGATAGCCCTGGACCAAGTCCACTCCCAAGCCACGCAGCATTTGCAAGGAACCCTCATCCTCGATGCACTCCGCCACGGTGCGTTTGCGCAATCCCTTCGCCACCTCGATGATGGCGCGAACGAACACCTGATTGTCACGGTCGGAAGGAAGGTTCTTGATGAACTGGCCATCGATCTTGAGCATGTCCACGTTCAAGTGCTTGAGATAGGCTAAGGAGGAAAACCCGGCGCCGAAATCGTCCAAACAAGTCTGCGATCCCGATTCGCGCAGGGCATCGATGAAGCGCTGGGCATCATGCAGGTCCGACACCGCCGCGGTTTCCGTGATCTCCACGATGAGACGCGAAGGCGGCACGCCGGCGTGGCGCAAGGCATCCGAGATATAACGCGGCAGCGAGGGTTCGTCCAAGGAGCGCCCCGACAAATTCAACGCGATGGCGGGAATTTCCGGATGGGCGGCCAGCAGGCTCGCGCACTCTCCGATTACCCAGCGGTCGATGTCCAAGATCTTGCCGCTCTTCTCCGCGACGGGGATGAAAGTGTTAGGCATGATGGGGCGGCCGGGATGGTCCCTGTCCTCCATGCGCACCAGCGCTTCCATGTGGCGCAGTTGCTTGTTCGTGCATTCGTATATGCCTTGAAAATGCAATAGCAGCCGGTCGTTCTCCAGCGCATCTTCGATGCGTTCGTTCCAATTCAGGCGCTTGAGCATGCTCCGGCTGGTGGACGAATCCGCCTTGTACATTCGCCACGTGTTCTTCCCGGCTTCCTTCGCCTGGTACATGGCGGTGTCGGCGTAGGCCACCAAGTCCTCCGCCGTTCCCGCGTGGGTTGGATAGAGCGCGATGCCAAGACTGCACGTGAGCCGCAATTGGTTGCCCTCGAAGTTGAAGGGAATGCGCGCGATGGAACGCACGATACGCTCCGCCAGCGATTGAACCTCCAAGGGCGTGACGTTAGGGCACAGTATGGCGAACTCGTCGCCCCCCAGGCGCGCGAACACTTCGTTGCGGCGCACTTGCGCGGAGACTTCTCCGGCTACCCGGATGAGCAATGCATCGCCCGTGCGATGCCCAAAAGTGTCGTTGACGTGCTTGAATTCATCGATATCGAAAAACAGCAAGGCGGAGGTGGCTTTTTCGCGTTCGCCATGGGTAAGTACGCGAGCCAGTTCGTCCTGGAAGCGGTGGCGGTTGAACAAGCCGGTGAGCGGATCGCGCTCGGCCAGATAGAGAATCTGGCTGGCGGTCTGGCGCTCCCTAGTCACGTCTTCGAACACCCACAGGTAGCCCACGATCTCGGCGCCGCTGGCATGCACGGGATAGCCTTGGCGCGTGATGAGGCGGCTATCCGCCATCTCGATCTCCAAGGGCTCCGCGGGGTGCGCGGTGGGCTGGTCGTGGAATAAGCGCTCCTCCAATTTCTCCGGCTGTGCCAGCGTGTCTTTCACGCTGCGAAGCACACAGCCCGCGTCCATTCCCTGAAAGTGCGCCTTGGAGTTCGCTACTAACCAAATGTGCTCGAACGCCGGATTGGAGTAGATCACCTTGTTGTCCCGGTCGACAAACAATATGCCCAATTGCATGGCCCCAAGGAGTGCATTCAAGCGCGCCAGCTCGTCGCTGGCTTGAGTGATATATTCGCGCTGTATGGCATTGGCTTTCTCCAATTCCCTGAGTGCATCGGAGAGCCGTGCTTCGCCGGCCGCGAGCGCCTGGATTTTCCCCTCGGCGGCGCTGACCACCGCATTGAAGGCGTGGCCCAGATTCGCTACTTCATCGTCACCCACGACGCGCACCCGCGTGCCAAAGTTGCCCGCCGCCACGTTACCCGCCGCGCGCGTGAGGCGGCCCAAGTGCCGTGTGAGCCAGTAACCCAGCAATGTGAGCATCAATGATGAAGCACCGATACCGAGTACGGCAACCAGCCCGCTTTGCGAGATGAGCGCACGCCGCGATTGCGATAGGAAATGGGTGGAGAAGCCGATCCCCAGGGTACCGTACTGGGTACCCCCGACCACGATGGGAATGCGCTTGTCGTAGCTTCCGTCGGAACCGCCATCGAAGATGTTAGCGTCGGCGGGGGGCAGTGCATCGGAGGACTTGCGCCCGGAGGCCGCCACTGGATGACTACGATGATCGAGCAATTGCAGGTAACTCAGGCCGTGGCCGGAGAGCATGTCATTCAACAAATTCTGGATAGTCGCGTAATCGCGCTGAACCAGAGGAGCGGCCAGACTGGCGCTCAGTATGGGGGTCGTGCTTTCGATCCAGTTCTCGGCTTCCTGGATCAGCGCCTCTTGGTTAAGCCGCACGCTATTGGCGACCAGAACGCAGATGGTGGCCACCTCCACCACCAGTGCCGTAAGGACCAGCCTAAGGCGAAAGGATTTCGGGACGAAGTTCATGGGAGGAAATGTCCTTTCGCGAGAAGGCGGTCGTTGCCGTCACCGTATCTGCCTTTGACCCAGGCGCAGCTCCTCCCGTCCGGTTCGGGATAGATCCGAGAGCGCCACGATGAAAAGGTTGGAGATCTTGCGGGTCTGTGCGATCTGCCTCACCAACGCTCGCTGCGATTCCGAGGCCCGGTGCAAGACGAAAGCATTGACCAGGGCCGCTGGATACTCCCCTTGCACCAATCCCAGCAACACTGAATCTTGAAAGCTGTGGGGACGTTCCACGCGCGACATATCCACGCCGTGCTTTTCCAACAATTCCTTACCGAGCAAATCCGTGA
>SHXO01000130.1 GCA_009693245.1 Betaproteobacteria bacterium
CAGAAGACGTAAAGACCCGTATCGCCAAACTAGCCAAAGCTCGCGAGGTTACCCCGCACGCCTTCATGCTCGAAGCGATCCGCGAGAAGATAGAGGATGAAGAAGCGCGCGCCGTATTTCAGGCTGAAACTTCTGACATTAAGTGGCGGAGACCTCGTCCGCCTCATCTTCCAACCATTGCTTGCGTATGCCCTCGCGAAATCCGGACGAACACAGGACGCTTTGACGCTGGTCGAAGCCACTCTCCAGTGGTCGAAGAACACCGGTGAGAGTTCGCAGCGCCCGGAAACGGAACGTATTCGAGGCGAAATCCTATTGCTTCAGGGCTAGCCTCGGGACGAGGAGGCTGAAGCCAGTTTTCAGAAGGCAATCGCAACGGCACGCGAAACCCAGACTCTGGGCTGGGAGTTGCGCGCTTCGATGTCTCTCGCGACACTGTGGCAATCCCAAGGCAGGCGCAAAGAAGCGCGCGACCTACTCTCACCGGTCTACAACTGGTTTACCGAGGGCTTCGACACCAAGGATTTGAAGGAAGCAAAAGCCTTGCTGGACCAGCTTTCCTGAGTCCCCTGAGTGTGGCCCTCTCTCCCCGGGTTGCCTGCCGCCCAAGCTCCCGCTATGCTGTCCGCTTAGAAAAATCCTTCCCGGGAGGATCCACCATGATGTCCGAACGCCAACGCAGGTTTCGCGAGCAGTACCAATCCCAAATCTCCCCCATGTACAACGGGCTCGTGCATATCGGGGTGATGTACGGGGCGGGCATCGCGGTGCTCTGGTATTGCGCCACCCATCTCCAGAACGCCACCTGGGAGTGGTTGTTGGTGTTGCCGGTGTTTTTCTTTTCCAATATGTTCGAGTGGTGGATTCACAAGTATGTGATGCACCGCCTGGTGGATGTGTGGGCGTTGCGGGCCATCTACGACCGTCACACCCGGCAGCATCACCAGTATTTCAGCGATAACGTGATGACGGTGGACACCACCCGGGAATTTCGCATCATTTTCTTTCCCTGGCGGGCGCTCTTCACCTTCATGGCCATGGGAATACCCTTCGCCGCTGCCCTGGGCTGGGCGGTGAACGCCAATGCGGGGTACATCTTGATGATCACCATCGTGGGACAGTACCTGATCTACGAAACCTTCCACTACTGCTGCCATTGCCACGAGAATGGGTTCGTGCGCAACATGCCATTCGTGAACACCATTCGCCGTCACCACACGGCGCATCACAACATGGGCATCATGATGGAGCGCAACATGAACCTGACCTTCCCCATCGCCGATTGGGTGATGGGCACGAGCGATTTGAATCGCGGGCTACTCGGCCATCTGTTTAACGGCATGAGCGAGAAGTACGTGAAGCCGGAGCTTAAACCGGTGATCGAGCGCTTCCGCCGGCCGGACGCGCCCGTGACCATCGACGGCCCTATTCGGCAACCTGCGTAGCGATTGCCGCCGGTGCGCAATAGCGCTGGCGTGCCTCCGGGCTGACCTCGATCGCGATAAGTAGATCGCTCTCGCCTGCCTCCATCTCCCATACCAAATCGAGGGTCACGGCCTGCATGATCTTCTCGAAACCGTCCTCGGACTGGGACACGGTGTGATGAGGCGCGGCGCGTAACCTTGCCGGGCGGCTACAGAGAATTTCGATGCAACCGCCCAGGACCCCGTCCTCCAGTATGATGGCGCTCATGGATTCCAGCTCCAAAACCTGGCCGAATCCGCCCGGCACTTGGCCTTCGAATACGTAGCGCCCCAGGAATCCATCGCAACTGGGCATGGCGATGTTGAGTTGCGTCTCCAGGCGCGCGCGGCTGTCCGAACGAGCCTCGTACTTCACTAGCAGACGGTTGTCCGCCAGCTCGTACTGCTTGCGCACATAACCACCAGGGACTTCGGCCCGAAAGGCGATGACCTCTTCCGGTTCCAAGGTGCTTGGTACGTACTGGGGCTGCACCGCGAGTTGCCCCGTGACCCACCGGTCCACGAACAGGGCGCGCGGCCGCGCATCGGGTTGCAGATCCCGTGCGCTAACCGGGTGCTTGAAACGCAAGCGGTCGTGGGCCGAGGCGATGCCTGTACCTTGCGCATGGGCCTGTTCGCCCTGGGACATCTTGCGGTAGTAGTGTTCTTCGCGGCGGCGCAGGGAATCGGCGAAGTTATGTTGCAGAGAATAGGCATCGAATTCGATGATGGCGGCATCGTTATCCTCGCGGACAACGATCTGGAGCAAACCGTTTTGCAGGAATATCTCTTCGCGGCCGTCGAAATCCAGGTCTTCGGAACGGCGCGGCGAATTCGGCGACAAGGTGTTCAATTCCGCTTCCAATCCGATGATCGCGTTGTATACGGCGCGCCGCAGATGCGGCAGATAGAGCCCCCCAAATAGTCCGTGCCAATAGGCGTCGTTGGCCTGCGCTTGATAGAGTAATTCGGTCATGCGCGCGGAGCGTCGCGCGGTTGGCACGGCGTCCACGCGGCGCGATAGCGACAGCATGCGCCGGTGCATCCAATTGGATTCGGAGTATCGCATCAGGAAATTGCGCCAGATACCTCCGCGAAGGAAGGGCTTGTCTTGCTCGTAGTTCCCTCCCGCCTTCTCGTTATCGACGAGCCGGGCGTAACGATGGGCTTGCTCGGCGGGGAGCGTCCACTCGTTCATTTCCATGTAGGACGTGGCGGGCAGGTAGATCACGCCGCGCGTGCGCTCCGTTTCGCGGTAGGCGCCGAAGTGCATGGTTTGAATACCGGGCGTGGCCAGCACTCCTTCGATGAATTGCCGCAACCAACCCTTGCCGTAGACCCACTCGTGGGTCTCGGGCCAGATGCCGAATTTTTCGATGTCGTCGAAATAAATGGCCGCCGCTCGGTGGTTGTCTTGCGCCATTCCTGCGATGTATTTCACCGCCTCCGGGGCCGTTGCAAAAGGCAAGCGGTAGCGCAGTCCCTCGGAGATGGGGAAAAGGTCCAGCCGGCGGTCTTCCTCCTCGGTGGTGTAGTAGCCCGCCAACTCGCCGAGCACTTTCCCCGCGCATAGGAAATGGTAATCATCCACGGTCACCATCGAGATGCCGGCATCCACCAGGGCGGGCACCACTTGCGATTCCCACACGCGCTCGGTCAGCCAGGCGCCTTGGGGCGTGGCGCCGAGCAAATGCCGGGTTCGCGCCGACAGCCTTTCGATTTGGCCCACGCGGTCGCGCGCGGGAATGGCGGCCAGAACGGGTTCGGTGTCCCCTCCGCCGAAAATTTCCGCCTGCCCGCGATCCACCATGGTCTTGAGCAAATCCATGTCTTGCGGATAGCGGTCGAACAGATATTGCAATAACCAACCGCTGAAATGAATCGAGAACTCGAATTCGGGGTAATGGTTGAGAGTTTCGAGGAAGGGTTTGTAGCAACGCGCATGGGCGTCATCGATAACTTCCGGGAAATTGCCCACGGGTTGGTGGGCATGCACGCCGAGCAGGAGAGCGACGGGCAAGTTTCCGGTCATGCCGCCCGGCGCATGGCGCCGCCCGATTCGGGTTCACCGCCGCCGCGGCTGATGGGCTCCGCCAGCGCGGCGGGTGGTGCGAGCTTCAACAACCGGTAGAGTTCAACGAGGCAGGCGCGGAAAATCTCGTCGAAGGTTCGCACGACATGGGGCGGGTTGTAGTCGCCGAACCACCAGTACCAGTCCGAGCCTTCGCAGGCCGCGAGTTGTAACGCCGCCACTTGCGTTTCGCCTTCTGTTAGGCGGCCGCTGCCCATCACCCAGTCGTAGCTTTGCTTGGCGGTGCACAGCAGATCCCAAGCGCGGTTCTTATCCGGAGAACCGATCCAGGTGGAGAGATTGCCGTACACCCAGCTCCCCGTCACCAAGGTGCCGAGGGTAAGTTCCTTCACTCCTTGCTGCTTGCGCCGCGCGATGCAGCTGGAGAAGGTGGTGGTGCGAATGCTCTCATGGGCGCTCAATGTTTCGTAGAGATCCTTGAAGAAATAGAAGCCGTTGTACGGGTAGTGCTCCCAAGCGTTCTCGCCATCGAGGATGACGCTCACCACGGGGGTGTCGTTCGCGGTTGCCTTGGCGCGAATCTCTTCCACCTGCGCGATGAAGTGACTGGCGGCATCGCGCCCATGCCAACCCTTGTATTCGAAGCCGATCAGGTCGGAGAGCCGGTCGTCGCGGAAGAAGATGGAAACCTTGCCGCTGGCCGTATTCAGCGAGTAGGGGCTATAACTGGCGCTATCCGCCGCTCCGGCGCCCTCGCGCGCGAGCGTGTTGCGCAAAACTCTTTCGCCGCTCGCTATCCAGCCCAATCCGTGCTCGGCCACCACTTCCGCGAAGGGCCACGACACCGCTCCTTCCGCAGGCCACATGCCCTGCGGCGGTGTGCCGAACCACTCTTGATGGTGCCTCTGTGCTTCCTTCACATGCCACGCCGTGCGCTGGCGCCCGCCGGGGTAGACGGTGGCTTGGGGCATGGTGGCATCGGGCATGGCTTCGCGCGCGCTCGCGAGGTTGATCAGAAGCGGCGCGATGGGATGGTAATAGGGGGTGGTGGATATTTCGATCTGCCCGCGCTCTTGCAAGCGGCGGTACCGCGTGATCAACGCGCTCATCAAGCTTCCGATCAAATCGAAGAGCGCCCGCCTATCCTCACGCGTGAAGCCTTCGCCTTGAGTCATCAACCGCACCACCAAGGGCTCGTCGCGCCGTACGCTTTCACCCGTCCAGCACAGGTGGTACCAGGTGAGCAGATCCGCGAAGTATTGGCCAGACAAGTATCCCAGCGAGTCCTTCCCGTGCTGCTTCAACACATACTGATAGATCTCGCGCAACCTTCGGTAGGGCGCGAAGGGCTCCAGCATTTTCGAGTGATTGGCGAGAAAGCACTGATCGAGGATGCGTGCGCGGTTCTGCGCATCGATGTCATCCATGCGTTCGCAAACCAGCAATCGCAGAAGGGGGTCGCGTACCTGTCCGCTGGCGAACTGCTGGGCGTAGTCCTCGATCTGCTCCAGCAGAATGGGCACCAGGTTCACCACTGCC